>DATHTC010000435.1:0-6532 GCA_035463735.1 Gaiellaceae bacterium
GTTCGTCACCAGTCAAGACTCCCGCGACGAGGGCCAACTGTCAACGGGCGTCGCCCCTTCGTATGCGGGCCGTGGTGCTCCTTTTGCCGGTCGGGTGTTCGCGGGTGTGCGACGCAGGCGCGAACGCCGCGGTCCGGCACACCTGACCCGCTCAACTAAGCTAAATCCTTGCCGCTGAGCGGGCCAAGAAGAGGCCCATACGGGATTCGAACCCGTGCCGCCGCCGTGAGAGGGCGGTGTCCTAGGCCACTAGACGAATGCGCCGGGCGGCGGCCAGTGTAGCGGCTCGCCTCCCGCTTGGCGGCCGAATTCCAGGCCGATAGGGTCGTCCGGACATGGTCGATGCGGCGAGCCTCGCGCGCCTCGCGCTCTTCGCCGACCTCGGCAGGGCGCAGCTGGAGTCGGTGGCACACATGCTCGACGAGGAGCGCCACCCGCGCGACGCGCGCGTCCTGCGCGAGGGGCTGGCCGGCAACGGATTCTACGTGATCCTCGACGGCGAGGCTTCGGTCAAGATCGCCGGCGAGGAGCGGGCGCGACTTCACGCCGGCGACTTCTTCGGCGAGGTCTCGATCCTCACCGGCGACCCGGCGGGGGCCGACGTGGTGGTCGCGTCGGAAGACCTGAACGTCGCCGTCCTGCCGGAGCCGGAGCTGCGGCCGCTCCTGCTCGAGCACCCGACGGTGGCGGTCCGGATGCTCGAGGCGGGGGCGAGGCGACTGCAGAGCGCCAACCTGTGGGGCTCGTAGCGGAGACCCCGAGCGGCGAGCGCCCCAGCGCCCCGGGCGCGTACGACGTCGTCGTCGTCGGCAGCGGGCCGGGCGGGCTGCAGGCGGCGTACTTCCTCGGCCGGCTCGGCCTGCACGTGGCGATCCTGTCGGCCGACGCGGCGCCCGGCGGCGCGTTCCTGAAGTGGCCGATCTTCGAGCGGCTGCTGTCGTGGTCGAAGCCCGAGGCGCCCTTCGAGTGGGGGACGCGCGAGTACGAGTGGTACGACCACAACAGCCTGCTCGCCGACGAGCCGGAGCTCCGCGCGCTCGTGCCGGCGCAGATGGACCGCGACTTCGTCGTCCCGTCGCGGGCGGAGATGGAGGCCGGGATGGCCGCCTTCGCCGGGGGGGCGCGGCTGCCGGTCCGGTTCGGCTGCACGTGGGAGGCGACGCGCCGCGAGGGCGACGACCTCGTGCTCGCGACCTCGGACGGCGAGTACCGCTGCCGCGCCGCGGTCTTCGCCCTCGGCGTCACCGAGCCCTGGCGCTCGGCGATCCCCGGGATCGAGCACGTGCCGCACTACGCCGACGCGGGCCGCCCGGAGGACTACGAGGGCAGGCGTGTGGTCGTCGTCGGCAAGCGCAACTCCGGCTTCGAGCTCGCCGACGGCCTGCTCCCGTGGGCGCGCCGGATCGTGCTCGTGTCACCACGTCCGGTTCAGACGGCCGTCCTCGCCCAGGCGACGGTGCGCGTGCGGTACTTCCAGCCGCTCGAGGACTTCTCGCTCGGCGGCGGTACCTTCGCCGTCGACGCGGCGATCGAGCGGATCGAGCGGCAGGACGGCACGTGGCGCGTTCACGCGCACGGGACGACGGTGCCCGGCCCGTTCGTCCTCGAGGCGGACGAGGTGATCGCCGCCACCGGGTTCACGACCCCGCTCCGGGACCTGCCCGACCTCGGCGTCACGACCGTCGGCCAGGGGCGGATCCCGTCACTTTCGCCGTACTGGCGGGCAGCACCGGGGATCTACTTCGCAGGGAACGCGACGCAAGGGGCGCCGGGGCTGCGCAAGCACGGCTCGGGCTCGAGCTCGCCCGCCGTGCACGGGTTCCGCTACAACGCCCGCGTCCTCGCCCTGCACCTGGCGGAGACGCTGTTCGGGCGCGCGCCGGCGCGGCCGGCCTTGCAGCGGGAGGAGCTTGTCCCGTTCCTGCTGCGCGAGCTCGAGGCGGCGCCCGAGCTCTGGGCGCAGAAGGGGTACCTCGCACGCGTCGCCGCGCTCGACCCGCCGCGCGACGAGGGGATCCAGCCGCTCCAGGCGTTCGTCGACGCCGCCGGGCCGGACGCTGTGGCCGTCGCGGTCGAGGTGGACGCGGCGGGGACGATCTACCCATCCGTGTACGTGCGGCGCGGCGGCCGCCTGCGCAACGTCGATCTCGACCCGGACCGGCTGAACGCGTTCGCGGGCGCGCCGTACGGGCGCGCGTTGGAAGCGCTCGTGCGATGAGGCGTGCGTGGCTCGTCGGGGCCGCGCTCGCGCTGCCGGTCCTGCTCGTCGTCGTGCTGCGGCTGCGGCCGAGCCTCGACGGCACGTGGGAGAACCACCCGGCCCACTTCTGGCTCGTGCTCGCTGCCGCGCTCGCGAACGTCGGCCTCGGGATCGCCGTCTTCCGCGCCGCGCGGAATCGTGCGGACGCGCGGCTCCTGCTCGTGTCGCTCGCGTTCGTCACCGCGGCGGGCTTCCTCGCCCTGCATGCGCTCGCGACGCCGGGGGTGCTGCTGGAGACATCCACGCCGGGCTTCCTGCTTGCGAACCCGATCGGGCTCGCGGCCGCCGGCGCGTTCGCGGCGCTTTCGCCCTGGCGCTGGAGCCGTGAGGCATCCGCGCGCCTCGTCGGCCGCTCGCGCCTCTTCCTCGGGGCGCTGCTCGCGGTGCTCGTCGCCTGGGCCGTCCTCTCCGTGCTCGAGCTCCCGCCGCTCGACGGCGTCTTCGCGGAGGAGGACGCGGAGGGCGCGCTGTGGGCGGTCGGCGTGGTCGGGATCGCCCTCTACGGCGTCGCGGCGATCGGGTACCTGCGGCTGTATCGCGCGCGGCGGGCGATCCTCGTCTTCGGCGTCACCGTCGCCTTCGTGCTCCTGGCCGAGGCGATGCTCGTGGTCGCCGTCGCCGAGAACTGGCACCTGAGCTGGTGGGAGTGGCACGTGCTGATGGTGCTCGCGTTCGGCTTCATCGCGTACGCCGCGTGGCGCGAGTGGCCGGCGGAGCGGTTCGCGCACCTGTACCTCGAGCTGACGAAGGACGAGGAGCTCACGCTGCTCTTCGCCGACCTCGAGGGCTACACGAGCTTCGCGGAGCGGGAGGGGGCGAAGGAGACGGCGCGGATGCTGGACGCGTACTGGGACCGGCTGCTCCCGCTGTTGCACGATCACGGAGCGGACGTCCACGAGCTCATCGGGGACGAGGTGATGGCGGTCTTCCGCGGGGACGGGCACGCGATGCGGGGCGCACGCGCCGCGCTCGCGTTCCAGGACGAGGCTGCGCGCCTGCACCAGGACGACTGGCCGCGGTTCCGCGCGGGCCTGAACACGGGGACGGTCGTCGCAGGCGTCGTCGCGCTCGACACGCCGGGGCGCAAGGGCGCCGTCGTCGGCGATACCGTGAACCTGGCGGCGCGCCTGCAGTCCGCGGCCCCCGTCGGGGGCGTGCTCGCGGGCGGCGAGACGCTGCGGCAGCTCCCGCCCGGGACGCTCGCCGAGCGCGTCGAGCCGCTCCGGCTGAAGGGGAAGAAGGAGCCCGTCGAGGCGTACGTGCTCCAGACCGTCCCGGAAGGGAGGTGAACGTGGACCTGACCGTGGAAGAGCTGGCGGAGCTGCTACGCGACGCCGAGCGCGCGCACGGGGAGTACGAGCGCGAGCTCGGTGCGCGCGACGACGACTGGCCGACCTGGTACGCGCGCTACCTGCTCGACCGGCTTTCGGAGTCGAAAGCGGACAAGTAACAGACTGTTGCTTTGTCGCTTCTCCGTCGGGGTGTCCGGCGCCACCGCAGCGTGCCGTGGAGGGCGCTGCGGCGTTTCCAGATCGAAAGCGGACAAGTAACAGACTGTTACTTGTCCGCTTCGGAAGCGGGTTTCTGCGCCAGGCGGGCGAGGAGCGCGAGCACGGCTGCCGCGGCCGCCACGCCGACGGCGTTCCAACCGGCCGACGTGCCCAGCGGCGCCGTGCTGGCGGCGAGCACGAGCGTCGCGAGCCCGAGCGCTCCGAGGGCGAGCACGCCGAGCGCGGCGAGGCGCCGTAGCGCGACCGCCGGCTCCTCCCGCCCCGTCCGCGCGAGCTCGACCGACCAGTAGCCGAGCTCCGCGACGAGCAGGAGCCCGGTGGCGACGAGGGGTGCGGCCGCGTCGACCTCGCCCTCCCGCCCGGCGAGGCCGCCCGCGTACGCGCCGGCGAGCGCGAGCAAAGCCCACGCGACGAGCGGACCCCGCGCGAGCACGACCGCCGCGGCGAGGAGGAGCACGCCCGCCGCCCCGACCGCGAGCACGGCTCCCGCGCGTCCGCCGCCCTCGCCGGCCGGGCGAGCCGCGACGGCGACCGCGAGCGCGACCGAGGCGGCGCCCGTCGCTATCCGTGCGCCACGCGCGCCTGGCGCCGCCACGCCGCAACCTCCTCCACGGAAACCGCGAGCGGCTCGCCGTCGCGCCACTCGACCACGGGAACGCCGGCCGCCTCGAACCGGTGCCGGAGCGCCGCGCGCGTGTGCAGCCACAGGCGGTGCGCGAGGCGATCCGCGTCGTCACGGCCCGGCCCCGCGAACGGCGCGGGGGAGACCTCCACGATCGCGAGGTCGAAGCCGCGTGCGCCGAGGTCGAGCAGTGCTCCGACCGAGCGCTCGTCGAGCAGCGGCGTGAGCCCCACCACGAGCGCCTGCGGCGGCAGGGTCCGCGGCGGGAGCAGGTCGACGTCCTTCCACGCGTAGTTGAGCACGACCTCGGTCTCGAGCAGGGCGTCCACGATCCGGTAGAGCTGCCGCAGCCCCGTCCCCGGAAGCAGCCAGCTGAGCACCCCGCCGAACCCGACGACGCCGACGCGGTCCTTCCGCCGCAGGTACGCCTCGGCGAGCGCGGCCGCCGCCCGCACCGTCAGGTCGAGCGTGCCGCGCTCCGTGCCCCGCACCTCCGAGAAGGTGTCGAGGAAGAGGATCACGTCGGTGTTGCGCTCGGGGTGCGCCTCGTTCACGACGAGCTCTCCGCGGCGGGCGCTCGCCCGCCAGTTGACACGACGCACGCGGTCACCGGGAACGAAGGCGCGGATGTCCGCGAACTCGATCCCGTCGCCCTTCGCGCGGGCGACCTGGTTGCCGACGTACGGCTGCGTCTCGCGCGGCCGGAGCAGCGAGATCAGCCGCTCCGGCGCCGGGTACACGCGCAGCGGCAGGCGGAGGTCGCGACTGTCCTCGAACGCGAACACGCCGAGCCGGTCTCGCGCGCGGAGGTGGACGAGCCCGGGCGCGTATGCGCCCCAGCGGGCGCACCGCAGCGGCAGCTCGAGCTCGCGCTCCTCGTCCCGGTCGAGGCGCAGCGCGACCGGGTTCGTCGCCGGCTCCGCCTCGAGCCCGGGCGCGAGCTCGAGGAACACCTCCAGTCGCTCGACCGGCTCGTCGCCGTCCACCGTCAGCCGGTACGCGACCGTCTCGCCTTCGAGCGCGCGCTCCCGCTCGAGCGCAGCCTCGAGGCGCAACCGCGGCGGCCGCGCCGAGACGAGCCCGACGCCGAGGAGGAGGGCGAACGGCGCCACGAGCACCACGAGCTCCGGAAGGCCGAGCACGAGCGACGCCACGAGGCCGAACGCCGACAGTCCCGCGTACGCGCCGAGCCGCGGCGACCCGCGTCGCGTCACTGCGTCGCGGCGGCCGCGGAGCGGACGTCCTCGGCCGGCGGGGTCGGCACCGTGTCGAGCACCTCCCTCACCACGTCCTCGCCCCGGATGCGCTGCACCCACAGCTCGGGCCGCAGCATGAGCCGGTGCGCGAGCGCGGGCACGGCGACCCCCTTCACGTCCTCGGGGGTGACGAAGTCGCGGCCCGAGACCGCCGCCCGCGCGCGCGACAGCTTCAGCAGCGCGAGCGACCCGCGCGGGCTCGAGCCGACGGCGACGCGGCGGCTGTCCCGCGTCGCGGCGACGAGGTCGACCATGTACCGCCCGATCGCCTCCGAGACGTACACCTCCTCGACTGCGCGCTGGAGCGCGAGCACCTCGGCCGCCCCGACGACCGGCTCGATCGCGACCTCGTCGGTCCGTCGCTCGGCCCGCTCCTCGAGCAAGCGCCACTCGTCCTCCGCCGAGGGATAGCCGAACGAGAGCCGCAGCAGGAAGCGGTCGAGCTGCGCCTCGGGGAGCGGGTAGGTGCCCTCGTACTCGATCGGGTTCTGCGTCGCGAGGACGACGAACGGGCGGTCGAGCGGGTACGTCGTGCCCTCGATCGTCACCTGCCGCTCCTGCATCGCCTCGAGCAGCGCCGCCTGCGTCTTCGGCGGCGCGCGGTTGATCTCGTCGGCGAGGAGGATGTTGGTGAAGATCGGTCCCGCCCGGAACTCGAAGGCGCTCTCGCGCTGGTTGTAGATCGACGAGCCGGTCACGTCGGAGGGCATCAGGTCCGGCGTGAACTGCAGGCGCTTGAAGGCGCGGCCGATCGAGGCGGCGAACGAGCGCGCCAGCAGCGTCTTGCCGATCCCCGGCACGCCCTCGAGCAGCGCGTGGCCGCCCGCGAGGTAGGCCGCGAGCAGCTCGTCCACCGAGCGCTCGAGGCCCGGCAGGTGCCCCT
>DATHTC010000436.1:0-8412 GCA_035463735.1 Gaiellaceae bacterium
GACGAGCAGCTGCTGCTCGCGAAGAACCGGAACCCGCTGCCGGACACGTTCCACGGGCTCACGGACACGGAGCTCCGCTACCGGAAGCGGTACCTCGACCTGCTGATGAACGACGAGCGGCGCGGCGACTTCCTCGCGCGCGCGACGATGCTGCGCGCGATCCGCGGGTACCTGGACGGGGAGGGATTCGTCGAGGTCGAGACGCCTGCGCTGCAGGCGGACTACGGCGGGGCGTTCGCACGGCCGTTCGTGACGCACCACAACGAGCTCGAGCGAGACGTCTACCTCCGCATCGCCGGCGGGGAGCTCTACCTGAAGCGGCTGCTCGTCGGCGGCCTCGAGAAGGTCTACGAGATCGGGCGGGTCTTCCGCAACGAGGGGATCTCGTACAAGCACAACCCCGAGTTCACGATGCTCGAGTGGTACGAGGCCTATGCCGACTACCGCGACACGATGGCGCGGTTCGAGGAGCTCGTCGAGCGCGCGGCGCTCGAGGTGAACGGGACCACCGCCGTCGCCTACCGCGGCCACGAGCTCGAGCTGAAGCGGCCGTGGCGGCGGCTCCGCCTCGTGGAGGCGCTCGACGAGCACGGTCTCTGGACACGTGACGCGGACGAGTTGCGGCGCCGCCTCGAGGCTCGCGGCACCGACACGGGCGCCGACCGGACGTGGGCCCAGCTGGTCGACCACGCGGTGACGACGTATGTCGAGCCGTCGCTGATCCAGCCGACGTTCCTGCACGACTACCCGGTGGAGCTGTCGCCGTTCGCTCGCTCCTCGGACGGCGACGAGCGGCTGGTCGAGCGCTTCGAGGGCTTCGCGGGCGGCACCGAGCTCTGCAACGCCTTCTCGGAGCTCAACGACAGCGAGGAGCAGGCGGAGCGCTTCCGGATGCAGTCGCAGGAGGGCGCCGGCGGGAACGTCGAGGCCGAGCCGGGCGATCCCGACTACGTGGAGGCGCTCTCGTACGGGATGCCGCCGGCGGGCGGGCTCGGGCTCGGCATCGACCGGCTGGCGATGCTGCTCACGGGCCGGGAGTCGATCCGGGACGTGATCCTCTTCCCGGCGCTGCGGGAGCGGTCCGGCTAACCCAGGACCGGGGCGGTGCGGGCGAAGGCGACGACGTCGCCGAGGATCGCGTCGAGGTCCCGCTCGGGCGTCCAGCCGATGGCGTCCCGGATCTTCGCCGTCGAGGGTATGCGGTGGACCATGTCCTCGATGCCCTGCCCGTAGACGTCCTCGTACCGGACGAACACGACCTCGGACGACGAGCCGGTCGCCGCCCGCACGCGGTCGGCCAGCTCGAGGATCGAGATCCGGTTCTGCGAGCCGACGTTGTAGATCTCGCCCGACGCCGACGACTCCTCCATCAGCCCCTTCAGCGCGCGGATCGTGTCCGCGACGTGGCAAAAGCAGCGCGTCTGGTGCCCGTCCCCGTGGATCTCGAGCGGCCGCCCCGCGAGGGCGCTGTGGACGAAGCGGGGGATCACCATCCCGTACTGGCCGCTCTGCCGCGGACCGACGGTGTTGAAGAGCCTCGCGATCACGCAGTCGAGCCCGCGCTCCTGGTGGTAGGCGAGCGCGAGGAACTCGTCCATCGCCTTCGAGTCGGCGTAGGCCCAGCGGCGCTGCGTCGTCGGCCCGTAGATCCGGCGGGCGCCCTCCGCGAGCTCGACCTCCTCCCGGTGGTCGCCGTACACCTCCGACGTCGACGCGATCAGCACACGCTTCCCGAAGCGGTTGCAGTACTCCAGCACCGTCTCGGTGCCCTGCACGTTGGTGACGAGGGTGTGCACCGGTTGCTCGACGATCAGGCGCACGCCGACCGCGGCAGCGAGGTGGAAGACCACGTCGGCCTTGTGCACGAGCTCGTTCACGACCGCCGGGTTCAGCACGGAGTCGACGACGAGGTGGAAGCGCGGCTCGTCGAGCAGGTGCGCGACGTTCTCGCGCGAGCCGGTGGAGAGGTCGTCGAGGGCCCACACCTCGTAGCCGTCGGCGAGCAGGAGCTCCGACAGGTGCGAGCCGATGAACCCGGCGCCGCCGGTGACGAGAGCCTTGCCGGGCACGGCGCGAGGCTAGCGGATCCTCGGTGGGTGCGGACTGCGCCCCCGCTACGCTCCCGCGGTGGCCGGGCGGGGCAAAGGGGAGGCGGCGGACTCCGCGTGGGCGGTGCCGCTGTCAGACGTGGAGATCGCGGACGCCCACGTCGACGCCGTCGTCGGGACGCTCCGCTCCGGGTGGTGGAGCATGGGTCCGCGCGTGGCGGAGCTGGAGGCCGCCTTCGCCCGGCTGACCGGGACCGAGCACGCGTTCGCGGTCGCGAACGGGACCGCTGCGCTCCATCTCGCCCTGCTCGCCGTCGGGTGCGGCCGCGGCGACGAGGTCGTGCTTCCCTCCCTCAACTTCGTCGCCGCCGCGAACGCCGTGGTGCACACGGGCGCGACGCCCGTCTTCTGCGACGTCTTCGGGCCGCGCGACCTCAACCTCGACCCCGCCGACCTCGAGGCTGCGATGACGCCGCGGACGAAGGCGGTGGTCGTGCTCCACTACGGCGGCTTCCCGTGCGACGCGGATGCCGTGCGAGAGATCGCCGACAGCCACGGCGTCGCCGTCGTCGAGGACGCCGCGCACGCCGTCGGCGCGACGCACGACGGTCGCCCCTGTGGATCGCTCGGAGCCGTCGCGTGCTTCAGCTTCTTCTCGAACAAGAACCTCCCCGTCGGCGAGGGCGGCATGGTGGTCGCCAGCGACCCGAAGCTCGCGGAGCGCCTCCGGCTCCTCCGCTCGCACGGGATGACCACACTCACCTGGGACCGCCACCGCGGCCACGCGGCCGGCTACGACGTGCTCGTCCCCGGGTTCAACTACCGGCTGGACGAGGTGCACGCGGCGCTCGCGCTCGTCCAGCTCGAGCGGCTGGCCGCCCGCAACGAGGCGAGGGGCGCCGCCGCGCGCCGGTATCGCGAGCTGCTCGACGGCGTCGCGGGGCTGACGATGCCGTTCGACGGCAGGCGCGAGTCGGCGCACCACCTCGCGGTCGTCCTGCTCCCCGAAGGGGTGGAGCGCAACCCCGTCCGTGAGGCGCTCGCCGCGCGCCGGATCCAGACAAGCGTCCACTATCCGCCCATCCACGGCTTCACCGCGTACGCGGACGGGCCCCAGCGGCCGCTCCCGCGGACGGAGGAGGTCGCGGACCGGATCCTCACGCTGCCGCTCTATGCCCACATCGGGCGCGACCAGGTCGGATCTGTCGCCGAAGCCCTCGTGGCGGCGGTCAAGGATCAGGCCGCGGTTGCCGACTAGAGCGACGGGCATGGAGAAGCCGACGCTTGTCACCGGTGGGGCCGGCTACGTCGGCTCGATCCTCGTCGGGGACCTGCTCGCGGCGGGCAGGCCGGTGCGGGTGCTCGACTCGCTCCTGCACGGGAGCGTCCCCTCGCTCCTCGGCGCATTCGGCGACCCGCGCTTCGAGTTCGTCGGCGGCGACGTCCGTGACCGCGACGCCGTGCGCGTGGCGCTCGAGGGCGTGGGCGACGTCGTCCACCTCGCGGCTGTCGTCGGCGATCCGGCCTGCTCCCGCGACCCGGACGTCGCGCGCGCCGTCAACCTCGACGCGACGCTCGCGCTGCTCGAAGATGCGCAGGCCGCCGGCGCGCGGCGGTTCCTCTTCGCGTCGACGTGCAGCAACTACGGGAAGCTCGACGACCCGGCGCTCGCAGCGACGGAGGAGTGGGAGCTGCGGCCCCTGTCCGTGTACGCCGAGACGAAGGTGGCGGCCGAGCTGGAGACGCTCGCGCGGAACGGGGACGGCTTCGAGACCGCATGCCTCCGTCTCGCCACCGTCTACGGCACCTCACCCCGGATGCGCTTCGACCTGACGGTGAACGAGTTCACGCGCGACGTCGTCGTCGGGGGCGAGGTCGTCGTGTACGGCGAGCAGTTCTGGCGGCCCTACGTGCATGTGCGCGACGCGGCCCGAGCGTTCCGCCTCGTGCTCGACGCGCCGACCGCGGTCGTCGCGGCCGAGGTCTTCAACGTGGGGTCCACGAGCGAGAACTACCGCAAGCTCGACATCGTCGACCTGCTCCGCGCGCGCGTCCCAGACGCGAGCATCGCCTTCGTCCACCGGGAGGAAGATCCGCGCGACTACCGCGTCGCCTTCGACAAGATCGCCGAAGCCCTCGGCTTCGACGTCACGCGGACGGTCCCGGACGGGATCGACGAGGTCATCGGCCTCCTCGGCAGCGGGCTCGTGGCCGACCCGTACGCAGGCGCCTACCGGAACTGAGCCCGCGGCGCCCGCCGCGTGACGTAGGCTTCACTGAGCGCCCGCCGGCCGCTGCGGCGATCCGCTGGCGCGGGTGTTCCGGCCCTTCGGGCCTCCCCTCCTCCCCCTTCGGGTGGGTCTTGCGAAACCGTGTTTACCCAGAATGAACCGAGGAACACCACGTTCGGGACCCTCGCACGGGAGTGCGGGGGAATTGCGGCCATAGGAGGACATTGCGGGATGACAGTCGTGCTCGAGCGCGAGCACGCCGGGGCGCGGGCGAGCGCCGGACGGGCGCCGTCGCTCGACGCCGTCCTGAAGCGCGGGATCGACCTCGGCGTCGCCGGCGGGCTGCTCGTCCTGCTGCTGCCGCTGCTCGTCCTGCTCGCGATCGCGATCAAGCTCGACAGCCCCGGGCCGGTGTTCTACCGCGCGCGGCGCGTCGGGTACCGCGGGCGCGAGCTGCGGATGCTGAAGTTCCGGAAGATGCACGTCGACGCCGAGGGGCCGGCGCTGACGGCGGCCTCCGACGAGCGGTTCACGTCGATCGGGCGCGTCCTCGCGGCCACGAAGCTCGACGAGCTGCCCCAGCTCTGGAACGTGTTGCGCGGTGAGATGAGCCTCGTGGGCCCGCGTCCGGAGGACCCCGCCTTCGTCGCGCTCGAGAGCGACGCGTACCATGAGATCCTGCGCGTACGGCCCGGGATCACCGGGCTCTGCCAGCTCGCATTCGCGCGCGAGTCGGAGATCCTCGACGAGCACGACCGCACGCGACAGTACGTCGAGCGCCTGCTGCCGCAGAAGGCCCGCCTCGACGCCCTCTACGCGCGTCGGCGCTCGCTCCTGCTCGACCTCCGCGTGCTCGGCTGGACCGCGCTCGCGATCCTGCTGCGGCGCGAGGTCGCGGTCAACCGCGAGACCGGCGCGCTCAGCCTGCGCCGCCGGCCGAGGACGCTCGAGCCTGCGTTCGCCTCCGACCGGCGGCGGCCGCGTGGCTAGCAGCCCTCTCGCCGACGCCGGCGCCACCCGGCCGCCGCGCGCGATCGTCCTCGCCGGCGGGCGCGGGACGCGGCTTGCCCCGTTCACGTCGGTGCTCCCGAAGCCGCTCATGCCGATCGGCAACCGCTCGATCCTCGAGCTCGTGGTCGACCAGCTGGTCGACCACGGGATCCGCGACATCACGCTGTCGGTCGGTTATCTCTCGCACCTGATCCGCGCGGTGCTCGACAACGGTGGCCGAAACCCGCGAGCGCGCATCCGGTACGTCCACGAGGACGAGCCTCTCGGCACGGCGGGGCCGCTGCGCCTCGTCAAGGGTCTCAACGAGACCTTCCTGGTCATGAACGGCGACATCCTCACGACGCTCGACTACGGGGAGCTCGTGGAGCATCATCGCCGGCAGGGCAACGCGGTGACGATCGCGACGCACCGCCGCACCGTGAAGATCGACTACGGCGTCCTCGACTCGTACCCGGACAGGGACGGCGCGCGCGTGGTGGCGTATACGGAGAAACCGGAGCTCTCCGTCGTCGTCAGCATGGGGATCTACGTGCTCGAGCCGCGCGTCGCCGGGCACGTGCCGGAAGGCGAGCACTTCGACTTCCCCGAGCTCGTGCAGGCGCTGCTCGACGCGGGCGAGCCCGTCGGCTCCTACGAGTACGACGGCCTCTGGTTCGACATCGGCCGCCGGGAGGACTACGAGCGCGCGGTCGGCGTCTGGAACGGCGACGGCGACCAGGAGGCCGTCGACGAGGCGACTCGCGTCGACGCCGTCTTGCGCGCGCCGGCCTAGCGTCGCGGCATCCGCGCGCATCGGCTGTCGGCGACCCGCGCGCGGGGAGCGTACTGCGGAGGGAGCGCGAGGACGCGGAGGTGCCGGACGAGCTCGGTCGGCAGATACGCGTACTCGGCGTCTCCCCAGTGGCGGGCGTACGGGTTGCCGGGCCAACTCTGGCGCCCGACTGCGTAGAGCGCCAGCGTCCCCGCCGTGTCGCCCAGGTACATGCCGTAGACCTGGAGCGCCCGCGCGATCGTCCGCTGCCACGGCTCGAGCGCCAGCGCGTCGAGGTCGAGCGCGGGATCGAGCTGCACCCGGGCACCCTGCGGGAGGGGTAGCGCTTCTGTCGGTCGCGGCGTTCCGGTCGCGGCCCCCGACTCGGTGGCCGGCCTGCCGTCGCTCGCGGTCGCGGGGCGGACAGGGCCGCCGGCCTTGGTGAAGGGGTACCCGAAGACCAGTGCGTGGCGGATCGCACCGGCGGCGAGCTCGGAGGGACGAACGAGCCCGGCGAAGTTGGCGAATCCCGAGGCGCGTGTCGACAGGCCCCACGGCTGGATCCCCGGCCCCTTCGTCGAGCCGCGGTTCGCCCACTCCGCCGTCCACGACCCGTCGGCCGCGCGCGACGCGCCGTAGAGCTCGTAGAAGCAGCGTCGGCGCGTGTCGATGACCGCCAGGTGGGCGTCGCCCGCGGGGTCGGGGCGGGCGGCCTCCGGAATCGGCACGCCCAGCATCCAGTCGCGCGGGCGCCACGGGGCCGTGAGCCTGACGTTCCGACGCGGCGTCCGCCTCCCGGCGTAGTAGACGGACACGGTCCAGCGGGACGCCGACACCGCCCAGCCTTTCTGCTCGGCGGCGTGGAAGAGGCCGGCTACCATCGTCGGCGAGCGCGGGTCGACCTTCGCGTCCGCGGGGATCGGGACGTTGAGCGGGCTCGTCTCGCCGAACCATCGCGAGGCGGCTTTGTCTGCGCCGACCGAGGTCGCCGAGGGAGTCGTGCCTGCGACGACGAGCGCCATCGCGCCCGCCCCCACCGCGACCAACGTGCGGACACGCGCTCGCCGTGCGCCGTCCATGCGCCCGACCTTAGCGGTCGGGGACGTGCGCGGAAGGTTCGAGGTGCGCGGCCACGCGCTCCGCCTCGCTTTCCAGCGTTCGGCGCCGCGCGAGCTCGAGGCCCCGCGCGACGAGGCGGTCTCGGAGCCCGCGGTCGTCCACGATCCGCTCCACCGCGGCCACGAGCGCGTCGGCGTCCGACGGAGGGACGAGCAGCCCGGCGGCGCCGTGGTCGAGCGCGCCGGCGACCCCGCCGACGTCCGTCGCGACTACGCCCGTCCCGGAGGCGAGCGCCTCGAGCAGCACCTGCGGCACGCCCTCCGTCAGCGACACGTGGACGAAGACGTGCGCCCGGCGGTATCGCTCCAAGAGGCCCTCGCCCAACGGTACGTGGCCGGGGAGCTCGACCAGCCGGCCGATCCCGAGCTCGTCGGCGCGCCGGCGCACGTCGCCGCCGAGCCGGCCGGTCCCGATCCACGCCAGCCGGTAGCGACCCGGCCGGCGCCGGTCGAGCCCCGCGAGCGCGTCGACGAGGAGGAGCGGGTGCTTCTCCGGCTCGAGGCGGCCGACGGTGAGGAGCTCCACCTGCCCGTCCCAGTCCTTCTCGCGCGGCTCGGGGACGACGTCGGCGGCGCGCACGACGGAGACGGCCATGGGCAGCACCGTCGGCCCGCCGCCGTAGCGCTCGGCGATCGCCTCGCCGACAACGGTCGTCGGGAGCCGGCGGGCCAGCAGCCGGAACGTCGCGTCGAGGGCGTGGACGCCTGCGAGCAGCGGCCACCAGGCGGCGCCGGGGAGACGGCTGCGGAAGTACCCGAGCGAGTCCTGTCGCACGCCGAGCGCCACGCGCTTCCCGCGCAGCCGGGCGACCGCGACGAGCGCCAGCGCGAACGGGTGCGGTCCGAACGCCCACACCAGGTCGACGTCGTCGGCTGCCCGCCAGAAGGCGCGCAGGGTCCCTGCCGATGCCCGCAGGACCGCGCCGAGCCGCCGCAGGTCCGGGTAGTCCGGCAGCGCGGCGACCTCGGCCCCGGCGGGGAGCGGCACGAAGCCTTCGCCGCCGGCACGGACGCGCCCGAGGAGCACGACTCGGTCGAAGCGGCGGCCGACCTCGAGGACGAACAGGAGGAACGAGGCGTCGACCGGGTCGGCCGCGATCCCGTCGGCGGTGCGCGCGTAGGCGGTGTCGACATAGACGCCCAGCCGCGTGCGGCCCCGCGACGGAGCGGTTGGGCACGTCACCGGACGAGCGCCGGCTCGGCCGTGGCCACCGCCTCCTCGGCCGGTTCGGCAAGCAGCCCCGGCAGCGCGA
>DATHTC010000437.1:0-2278 GCA_035463735.1 Gaiellaceae bacterium
CGGTGCCCGACCCGAAGCTGCGCAAGGACGAGGAGACGGGCGTCTGGGAGTACACCGAGCCCGACTGGGACGAGCTCCGGCACGTCGTCACGGGCCACGGCCCGATGACGCAGGAGCGGCTCGGGTTCCGGCGGATGGCGCGCGAGGAGACGGCGTGGATCCGCGGCGTGATGCTCGCCGAGGCTGCCTAGCTCGATGGTGTTCGAGGTCTTTCGGCAGGAGCGGAAGGGGCAGCCCTTCCAGCACGCGGGCTCGGTCGCCGCGCCGGACGCGGCCTTCGCGGACGTCTACGCGCGGGAGCAGTACGGGCGGCGCGGCGAGTCGGTCGCGCTCTGGATCGTCCCGCGGGAGGCGATCGCGCAGGTGGACGAGTTCCCGGACGAGCTCGAGCGCAACTACCACCGGGTGGACGGCTACAGCATCAAGGCCAAGCTGAAGGAAGCGCGTGAGCGCGCGGGAACGGCGTGAGAGAACGGGCGCAGCGACTGATCGAGCTCGCCGACGACGAGCTTCGCTGCGAAAAGTGCGACGCGCTTACGCGACGCACTTTTCGCGGATATCGGATGCCATGAACAAGCGCCACCAGCGTCTTCTCGAAATCGCAGACGATGAGCTGATCCTCGGCTGGCGCGACTCGGAGTGGACGGGAATCGCGCCCGTGCTCGAGGAGGACGTGGCGTTCTCGTCGATCGCGCAGAACGAGATCGGGCATGCACGTGCGCTCTACGAGCTCGCGGCCCGCGACCTCGGCACGAGCGCCGACGAGCTCGCGTTCGACCGCAGGCCCGCCGAGTACCGGTGCGCGCCGCTCGTCGAGCTGCGCCTCGTCCCGGACTGGGCCCGGACGATCGCGCGCCGCGTGCTCTACGAGGCCGCGGACGAGCTGCGGATCGAGGCGCTGAAGGCGTCCGACGACGCGGAGGTGGCGGGGCTCGCCGGGAAGATCGACCGGGAAGAGGCCTACCACCGCATGCACGCGCGGATGTGGGCGGAGCGGCTGCGCGGCGAGCCGCGCTACCAGGCGGCGGTGCAGGAGCTGTGGCCGTACGCGCTCGGGCTCGTGGAGCCGGAGCGGCGCGAGGTGCTCGCCTCGCGCGTCGGCCGTCCCGTGGTGGAGGCGGTCGAGCGTGGCGCGCACCCGGAGCTCGAGCCGCTGTGGGACGAGATGACCATGGTCCGTCGGTCGGTGCCGGGGGCGGCATGGTGACCGCCATTCGCTCGCGCGAATGGCTAGAGGAGCGTGCATGACCGACCCTTCTCGTCTGGCAGAGGCGCGGCCGCCCGTCACGGTGGACGCGGTCTGGGAAGCGCTGGCGGAGATCCCCGACCCGGAGATCCCGACGATCTCGCTCGTCGACCTCGGCGTGGTGAGGGACGTCGCCGTCGAGGGCGAGCGCGTACGGGTCGAGTTCACGCCGACGTTCCTCGGCTGCCCGGCGCTCGAGGTGATGAAGGGCGCGATGGAGGAGGCGATCCGCGGGCTCGGCGCCGAGCCGGAGGTCGAGGTGATCGCCGACGACTCGTGGTCGACGGACCGGATCACCCCGGCGGGCCGCGAGAAGCTGCGGGAATCGGGCTTCGCCCCGCCGCCCCCGCGCGAGCCGGGCGGGCCGACGCTCGTGCAGCTGACGAAGGCCGCCGTCCACCGCTGCCCCTACTGCGGCTCGACAGACACGCGCCTCGAGAACATCTTCGGCCCGACCCCGTGCCGCTCGCTGCGCTATTGCACGGCGTGCCGGCAGCCGTACGAGCAGTTCAAGACGATCTAAGCGGAGGCTCGAGGAGCAGCACGCCGGGGCCGCCGACGACCACCCACGCCGCGATCGCGAGGCCCCGGAGCGCGAGCGCCCACGTCGTCTTGCGCCAGTGGAGGAACCTCGTTGTCTCGAACTCCCCTTCCCTTCGCCCTTGACCCAGGACTCGGCGAGCTTCGTCGCCTCGTTTGCCTGCGAAGCCGACTCGAACAGCCCAAGGGAGGTGAGGACGCCGTTGCCGTCCTCGATCGCGTAGTAGCCGCGGAAGCCCTCGAGCTCGCGCAGCCGCGGGACGAGGGTCTCACCGACCTTGCGGCTGAGCTCGGCGGTCCGGCTCGGGTCGGTGCCCTCGTAGCGGCGGATGGTGGCGTCCATGGATGCTCCACTCTTCGCGCGACGTCACGCGTAGCGGAGGGCCTCCCCGGGACGGAGACGGGTGGCGCGGCGGATCGGGAGCGCGGTGATGGCGAGGGAGAGGACGACCGCGCCCACGAGCGCGACCGCGATGTTCCAGGGCGGGAAGA
>DATHTC010000438.1:0-4935 GCA_035463735.1 Gaiellaceae bacterium
GCACCGCGATCCGCTCGCAGTGCGTCCCGTCCGTGTGCTCTCCGAGCACCGTGATCACGGCGCCGTGCTCGATTCCCGGGTTGAGCACGACGCGGTCTCCGTCGGAGAAGCCGTCGACGCCCTCGCCGACAACCGCCACCACGCCTGCGCCGTCCGCGCCGAGGATGTGCGGCTTCGGCACCGACGGGAGCCCCTTCCGCACCCACACGTCGAGGTGGTTGAGCGACGACGCGCGCAGCTCGACGAGCACCTCGCCCAGGCCCGGCTCCGGGTCGGGCACGTCCTCGTAGCGCAGTACCTCCGGGCCGCCGTCCTCGTGGATGCGAACCGCCTTCACGAGCGGGAACACTATTGGCGTGACCGCTGCAGAGCTGGAGCGTGCCGCGGAGGAGCTGGGGCTCGACGTCGTCGGCGCGACGCCCGCGGCTCCGTACGAGGAGACCGAGCGCCACATCCGCGAGCGCCGTGCGCGCGGCCTGTTCGGAGAGATGCGCTTCACGACCGCGCGACCCGAGGTCTCGTGCCACCCGGAGCGGCTGCTCCCCGGCGCGCGCACGGTCGTCTCGGCGGCGCTGTGCTACTGGGCTCCGGCGCCCGACCCGGGGCCGGGGGAGGGGCGCCTGCCCCGGTACACCTGGAGCGACGGGTACGCCGTGCTGCGCGAGCGGCTCGACGCGCTCGGGCGGCGGCTGGGCGGCGCGTACCGCGTGCTCGTCGACGCGAACCAGCACGTGGACCGCGAGGCCGCGGCCCGGAGCGGCGTGGGGTTCTACGGGAAGAACACGATGCTGATCACCAGGCGGCACGGCTCGTGGGTCGTCCTCGGGACGCTCGTCACCGAGGCGGAGGTGGAGGCGACGCCGCCGTTCCCCGCAGGCTGCGGCTCCTGCATGCTCTGCGTCGACGCCTGCCCGACGGGCGCGCTCGACGAGCCCGGGACGCTCGACGCGACGAGGTGCCTGTCGTGGCGCTCGCAGGCGCCGGGGCCGATCCCCGAGCCGTACCGGGCGGCGATGGACGATGTCGTCTACGGCTGCGACATCTGCCAGGACGTGTGCCCGTGGAACCGCGGGGTCGAGCGGCGGAGGGCGGACGAGCCGCTCCCGTCGGGGGCCGAGCCGGTCGTGTCGCTCGTCGACTGGCTCGCCCGCGAGGACGACGAGCTCCGGCGCGCGTACGACCGCCTGTACGTGCCCCGGAACGACGGCCGCCACCTCAAGCGGAATGCGCTCGTCGCGCTCGGGAACGCCGGACGGCCGGAGCACGCGGCCGCCGTCGAGCCGTACCTCGAGCACGGCGATCCGATGCTGCGCGAGCACGCCGCCTGGGCGCTCGCGCGGATCGCGGCGCGGGACGTCGTCTGAGCGGCCGCGCTACGAGCGCGGATCCGTGCGCTCGGCGACCTTCTGCGCCTCGGCGCCCGTCTTCTCCACGAGCGTGTACTCGCGAATCGAGCCGATCACGCGGTCGACGCGCGGATCGACGTGATCCCGAAGCGTCACGAAGTGGTGCGGGTTGACACGGACGGACTCGTACTCGTCGACCGTGAGGCGGATCGCCGCCCTGCAGTCGGGGCGCGCGCACTCGCAGCGGACGTCGATCGTCTCCGTCGGCGCCTTCCACGAGCTGGCGACCTGCTCGGCCAGCTCGTTGGCGTCCCGCGCGACCGCCTCCTCGTACGCCGCCCGCCGCTCGTCGTCCGCGCTCACCGCGCCACCCGGAGGCGGTCGACGCCCAGCTCGCGTGCGAGCTCCCTCGCGCGTGCGGCGATCCGCTCGCGCAGGTCCGCCGGCTCGAGCACGACGGCCTCGCCCCGGTGCTCGAAGATCTCGCCGACGAGCCACTCCGGGCTGCCGACGGCACGCTCCTCGAGCGCCGCGCCGTCGGCGAGCGGCCGGGCGCCACGCTCCACGCGCCAGCGCGCGATCACGGGCGAGTACCAGATCCTCGCGGTGCGCGCGCCGCGGAACGCGAGCGGCTCGAAAGCGGGACGCGGCTCGAACGTCTCGGCCGAGAGGCGCGCGCTGTGCATCCGGTCGAGGCGGAAGCTTCGCTCCCCCTGGCGCGTGCGATCCCACGTGTGGACGCGCCAGTGCGGCAGCTCGCGCTCGAGCTTGTACGGCTCGACGAGACGCGTCGACGCCTCTGCCTCCCCTTCCTTCAGGTACTCGAGCTCGACGAGCCGGTGCTCGCGGATCGCCTCGGTGAAGAGCACGACGAGCCGCTCCTCCTCGGTGCCCTCGTGCGGGGCCGGCGTCTGCGCGAGCCGGAATTCGCCGAAGGTCTCCTCGAGCTTGCGCCGGACGCGGTCGAGCGGCGTGTGCGCGCCTGCGGCGACCATCGGCCCGACGAACTCCAGCGCCAGGCGGATCGCGCGCGCCTCGAGCGGCGTCAGCCTCGGCGCGGAGCGGAACGTGTCGCCGTAGAGCTCCTTGTCGACGTGGACGACCTCGCCGCGGAGCTCGGCGTAGACCGCATAGCAGCCGCCGCCGAAGTTGACGAGGTTGAGCAGCGACAGGTGCTCCTCCAGGGCCTCCTCCGGGATGCTGAAGCGCTCCACGAGCTCTCGGGCGGGGATCTCCGCGTCGCGGCCCTCGCCGCAGGCGGCGAGCAGGTACGCCAGAAGCGCCTGGAGCACGGCGAACCGCTCGGGCGCGACGGGGCCCGCCGGCCGCTCGGGCAGCCCGTCGGGCGGCACGGGCGCGGCCTCGGGCGCGGGCGGCGAGGGCCCACCCTCGTGCCGTTCGCGGAACGTCCGCAGCGCCCGAGCGACCTCCCGGCGGAGCTCGGGCGGCTCGGACGGCAGCGCGCGCCCGTCCTGGCGGAGGATCCAGGCGGCGAGCAGGGAGACGCTCGAGTACGGCGTGACGAAGCTGTCGCCCTCGAGCCGCCCGGCGGTTCCGTACGCGCGCTCGACCCACCAGGCGGTCGCCGGGCTGACCTCGATCCGCGCCTCGCCGACCGCGTCGCCGATCTGCCAGGCGGGGCGGTCGCGGAAGGCCCCGACGTCGAAGTCGGCGGGGATGCGGAAGTCCCGCTCGCGCCGGGTGGCGAAGCGGATGTCGCCGCGGATGCGCGAGACGCGGAAGGTACGCGTGTCGTCCCGGTCGAGGTCGTGGCCGATCACGTACCAGACCCCGCGCTCGGGGAGCAGCGCGTACGGGTTCAGCGTCCGCTCCTGCACCTCGTCGCGCGAGATCGACCAGTACAGGAACTTCACCGTCCGCTGCTTCGAGATCGCGTTCTCGAGCTTCCCCAGCCGGCCCGGCATCTCCGGCGAGTAGTCCGGGTCGGAGACCTCGACGGCGCCCGCCGTCGCGGTAGGCGCGTCCGCCCACCCCGGGCGGCCGAGCGCGAGGTTCTGGAGCGCGAGCCGGAGCGGCTCGGCGTACGCGAACTTGCCCTCGAGCAGGTAGAAGCACGTCTGGAGCGCCGCGAGCTCGTCGTCGGAGAGCTCGAGCGGCGGCAGGAAGTACTGCTCGGAGCGGAGCGTGTACAGCTCCTCGCCCGTGAACTCGTCGCGCTGGGACTGGAGCGGGACGCCAAGCGCGAGCAGCTCGGCGCGGTCGGAGTAGTACCGGCGCGCGAACGCCTCGTCGGACATCTCGGAGTAGCCCTCGACGTTCTGCTTCACGTCGCGGGCGGTCAGCGGCCGCCGCTCCGCCATCAGGAACGCGACCAGCGACAGCTGGCGAATCAGCTTGTCGGTGTCGTGGCTCAACCCCTAGCGCCCCCGACCGGCGTCGGCTCCCGCCGGGCGAAGCCCGGCTCCGCCGCCGCTTCGCGCCGCTCGCTGCACGATGCTCTGCGGGCCCGTACGTCAGTACTGTGCCCTCCGGCCTCGCGCCGCGAGCGGCGCGTCGGGAACGCTAGGGCACCGTCTCCCACCGCGCGGGAGCCTATCGGAGCATGAGTCGTCCGACGCCGCCCGGACGGCTCAGGCTGCGACTCGAGTCGAGGCTTCGAGGTGCTGGTGGGAGGGGCAGTAGTCGCGCTCCGGCAGCGGCGTGCGCTGGCAGGGCTTGCCCTTCCGCGTGGTCGCGCGGCAGCGGGCGATCCCGCCGTCGAGCGCGCCCGCCTCGATCTGCTCGTCGATGAAGGTGCACGCGGCGCCGACGCCCTCGCGGACGGCCCAGGCGACCTGCGCCTGCGCCGTGATCGGGAAGTAGCGGCGAATGTCCTGGAAGAGCGCGCGGTCCGGCTTCGCGAAGTAGAGGGGGTCGGCGGCGAGCCGCTCCATCGTCTGCTCGCAGTGCTCGAGCACCGCCCGCCGGGACGCGAGCCGCGACTCCTGACTGGAGTACGGGTCGATCAGGTCCTTAATCGACCGGTAGATGGCTCGCGAATATTGATACATGCAACTCTGCAGCCGTTGGGTTCGCTCGTCGAGTTCCAAGTCTGCCTGTCCTCCCGTTAACGGCCGAAAAACGCTCGTGAAGCGGACGTAAGGACCGTCCGACGCTCCCCCGCGGCGCAGTCTATACAGATAGCCGGGCTGTCACAAAGTCGCGCTTCACGTTGCCTCTCCTGTGAACGACGGCACCACGGGCGAGGTTCTGAGCGGCAGAGATTCCCAGGCCTTCGCCGCTTTACACCTACTGCGCGATCTCGCGCGCGTACGGGGTGTCGTAGCCGGCGCGGCGCGCGGCCGAGACGCCCTCCTCGGCCGCCTGCATCGACGGATAGACGCCCGCGAAGACGACGAAGTAGCCGGGGTGGAGGGTGGCGTACTCGTCCGAGCGCAGGACGCCGACCTGCCGCAGCCCCGCCTCGAGGGCGTCGCGCGCCTTGTCGGCGGCGGCGGGCCGCCCGTTCGCCTCGGGGAGGGACGCGAGCACGACGGTGTAGCCGCCGCGCCCCTGCGGCCACGAGATGATCCGCTGCTCGTCCTCAACGGGGGGCGGCGCCGGCGGCGCCAGTGCCGGGGGCGCCGCG
>DATHTC010000439.1:0-2255 GCA_035463735.1 Gaiellaceae bacterium
CGAGCTCCGCGAGCCGCGTCACGGCACGTGCGATGTCGTCGTCGTCGATGCCGACGACGACGATGTTGTGCGCGTCGTGGGCGATCGTCGACGCGAGCGCCCCCCGGCGGAGGCCGAAGCCCTTCACGAGGCCGAGGCCGATCCGCCCGGTCCCGAGGTGCCGCTCGACGACGGCGATCTTGGCGATGTCGCGGGCCGGGTCGGGGAGCGGCGGCTCCGCCTCGAGCGCCTCGGTCACGATCTGGTCGCGCACGACGCCGATCACGCGTGCCCGGCCCTCGAGCGGCGGCAGCGCGAAGTCGGCCGCCGAGACCGGCTGCACGCGCACCGTGTGCTTCACCCACTCCGGCACCTCGGGCCTCGCGATCTCGCCCACCGGATTCCCGGCCTTCAGCACGAGCTCCGGCACGAACTCCCGGAGGTCGGGAAGGAGCAGCAGGTCGGCCTTGTACCCGGGCGCGACCGCGCCGTGGTCGCGCAGGCCGTGCCACGTCGCAGGATTCAGGGTCGCGAGCACGACGGCGTCCTCGGGCGTGATCCCCTCGGCCACGGCCGCGCGCACCATCGAGTTCACGTGGCCTTCGTCCGCGATGTGCTCCGGCTCCCGGTCGTCCGTGCAGAACGCCATCCGCGCCGGCCCGTACTCCTTCACGAGCGGGAGCAGGTCGCGCAGGTTCCGCGCCCCCGACGCCTCGCGGATCAGCACCCACATCCCGGCACGGAGCCGCTGGCGCCCCTCCTCGACGGTGTACGCCTCGTGGTCGGAGCGGATCCCGGCGGCGGCGTACGCGTTCAGCGCCTTCCCGAGAACGCCGGGCGCGTGGCCGTCGACGTGGTGGGCCAGCGCGAGCTTCGCGAGCTCGACGGGATTCCCGGACACGACGCCCGGGAAGTTCATCATCTCGGCCAGCCCCAGCACGCGCCGCCGCCGCAGCATCGCCTCGAGGTCGCCCTCGCCGAGCGGGCGGCGGGGCGACTCGAAGCTCGACGCCGGGACGCACGACGACGCCATGAAGTAGACGTCGAGCGGCACCGCCTGGCACGCGTCGAGCAGCCAGTGCACGCCGTCGGTGCCGAGCACGTTCGCGATCTCGTGCGGATCGGCGACGATCGCGGTCGTGCCGAGCGGGAGCACGAGCCGCGCGAACTCGTCCACGAGCAGCTTCGACGACTCGATGTGCATGTGCGCGTCGACGAACCCCGGGACGATCCAGCGCCCCGACGCGTCGAGCGTCTCGCGCCCCTCGTACGCCCCCAGCCCCGCGACGAAGCCGTCCACGACCGCCACGTCCGCCTCGAGCCACTCTCGCGTGAAGACGGAGAGGACGCGGCCGCCCCGGACGACGAGGTCGGCGGGCTCGTCGCCGCGGGCGACGGCGAGCCGGCGGGACAGCGTGCGGGCGGCCTGGGGCACGCGCGGAATCCTCTCATGCCGCGCCTCACGGGTAGGAGCGGCGTCGCGAGGAGGGCGTGCGTCCGGGCGACCAGCGGGTCGTGGACATGACGCCCCGCTCGAGGTCCCACTCGATCAGGACGGCACGCTCGATGCGGAGCTCGAAGACGCGTGCGGCGCCGGGCTTCCTTCCCACCCACCACCCGTGCCCGCCGGCGCCCCGGACGGCCGGATCGGTCACCTCCTCCGCGCGGCCGTGGAGCTTGAGCTCCGGCTCGCCCGCGTCGGGACCGGTGATCGCGCTGTGCACGACGCAGCGGGGATCGCGCAGGAGGTCGCGCGCCTTCGCCGACCACGCGATCGCACCGAAGAGCAGCCGCGCCTCGACCAGGTAGGGCTCCACGGGGCTGATGCGTGGCGAGCCGTCGCGCCGAACCGTGCCGAGCAGCACGACGCGGGCCGCCTCGAGCCGCCCCCTTCCCACGACGCCGATGCGGGGCGCCTCCTCCTCCAGCCGTCCCCAGCCGGCGGCCGCGTCCGTCTCGCCGCCGCTCCGTGCCGCCATGCTCTCGGTGACGATACGCCGCGGGCGGCGAGGCGGGTTCGGTTTATCCTCGGCGCGTGGACGTGCTCACCCCGCGCACGCTCGACGAGGCGCTCGCGCTCAAGGCGGAGCGCCCGGGCGCGCTGCCGATCGCGGGCGGGACCGACGTCATGGTCGCCCTCAACTTCGATCATGCGCGGCCCGAGGCGCTCCTCAACCTCGAGGAGGTGGACGAGCTGCGTGGGTGGAGCCGCGAGGACGGCGCGATCCGCCTGGGCGCCCGCCTCACGTACGCCGAGGTCGAGCACGGGCCGTTGC
>DATHTC010000440.1:0-6779 GCA_035463735.1 Gaiellaceae bacterium
CGCCGCCAGCGGCGTCCGCAGCTCGTGCGACGCGGTCGCGATGAAGTCCGCCTGGAGCTCGTCCAGCCGGTGCGCGTCGGTGATGTCGCGGAACGCGTAGACCGTGCCGCCGAAGAACTCGACGGCCGAGATCGAGATCCAACGCTCGCCGCGCTCGGTCTCGAGCGGGAGCGCTTCCGCGCGCGCGGGCTCCTTCGCCGCTGCCACCGGGGTGCGCTCGGCGACCTCCGGCCAGCCCGGGATCGCCTCAGCCGCCGCCCGGCCGAGGACCGCGGACCCCGGCAGCCCCGTGATCACCTCTGCCGCCGGGTTCCAGAGACGGACGACGCCGCTTCGGTCGAGCATGAACACGCCGTCGCCGACGTAGGTGAGGACGCGCGTCGCGTCGGCGCGCGACTCCGCTTCCTCGTAGAGGCGGGCGTTGTCCACGGCGACGGCCGCGACCGCGGCGAGAGCCTGCGCCCACGGAAGGTCGTCGGCGGTGAAGCGACGGCCGTGCTCGGCCGCGAGGAACGTCAGCGCGCCGAGCGAGCGCCGGCCGCGCGAGAGGAGCGGCACGCAGATGCGCGACTCCGCGAGCTCGAGCTCCTGCGAGCGCACGACCTCCTCGACCTCGGGCTCCGCGGACGGCCCGGGCGTGGGCAGCGCCGGCGCCGGGTCCGCGTGCTCTGCCGCGACCCGGACGAGCTCCCCGTCCTCCTCCAGCACGTCGGCGACGCACCAGTCGCAGAGGTCGCGCACGGCGACCGCCGCGAGCTCACGGATCGTCAGCCGGTAGTCGAGCGAGGAGACGAGGATTCCCGCAGCGCGGCCGACGGCGTCGAGACGCCGCTGGCGATCGCGTGCGTCGGCGCTGGCGTCCGCCTCGGCCGCGCGCAGCAGCCTCCGGTCCTCGTCCGCCGTGCGGCGCTCGGTGACGTCGAGCAGGAAGCCCTGCGCGCAGAGCGGCTCGCCCGCCGCGTCGAGGACGAGCACGGCCTCGTCCTGCACCCACACCGTCCGCCCGTCGCGGGCCACCAGCCGGTACTCGCACCGGAGCGGCGTCGTCGCGTCGGGGAGCGCGGCGACCTCCTCGAGCACGCGCTCCCGGTCGTCGGGATGGAGGAGCCTCCCGAAGAGCCCGGGATCGGCGACCCACTCGTCCGGCTCGTATCCGAGGAGGCGGTCGATCTGGCCGCTGACCAGGGCCGGGGCGAAGCGGTCGCCAGGCGGGTGGACGTACGTGACGAGCGGCAGGTGCTCCCGCAGCGACCTGAGCGTCGCCTCGGTGTCGCCCAGCCGGTCGCGGAGGCGCAGCGCGTCGTCGGCGTCCGCGGCGACGGCCACGGCTCCGCGGGGCCCCCCGTCGACCGCGTCGAGCGCGACCATCGACACGAGGGCGCGGAACGCGCTGCCGTCGCGGCGACGCTGCCGCGCCTCCTCGCGCGCGACGGCCTCACCGCGGGCGAGCGCTTCGAGGACGCGCTCGACGGCTCCGTCCTCCGCGAACAGGTCGCCGACGGGACGACCCTCCGCCTCTTCCGCGGCGTAGCCGTAGAGCTCCTCCGCGCCGGCGCTCCACGCGACGATCGTGCCCTCGGCGTCGAGCCGCAGGATCGCCTCCGCCGCCGAGGAACGGACCCCGCGGAGCTCGTTCTGCGCCAGGGCCCGCTCCGCCGTCTGCCGCCGCAGGCGCTCGGCGATCCAGCCGGCGGCCGCCGCGGCGGCGAGCCACGCCGGCAGCGCGACGAGCGCCTCGGCGGTGTCGTCGACCACGAAGGCGAGCTGGAGCGTCCAGCCCGCGGCCGCGACGGCAAGACCGGCCCAGAGCCCGCCCACCGCTCCGGCGAGGACGGCGACGAGGATGCCCGCGGCGACCGCGACCGTCGGCAGCTCGTCCTGCCAGTCTGCGACGGGGACGACGAGCGCAGCCTGGACGGCAACCCCCGCGAGGGCCGCGGCGACGGGACGGAGGCCTGGGCGGTCGAGGCGCACTGGTGCCGGTCGTGGTGCTTCGTCCTGGCGGGGGCGGCCCCGAGAGTGAAGCATGCGGGCCGGTCGCCTGCCACCCAGTGCCCGCCGCCGGGGCACAATCGCCGCGTGCCCGACACGCTCACGCTCGTGCGCAACGCGACGCTGCTGCTCGAGCTCGACGGGCGCAGAGTGCTCGTGGACCCGATGCTCGACGACGTCGGCGCTCGCCCGCCGGTCGAGAACACGCCGAATGCGCGGCCGAACCCGCTCGTCCCGCTGCCGTTCCCTGCCGCGGAGCTCGTCCGCGAGCTCGACGCGATCGCCGTCACGCACCTCCACCGTGACCACTTCGACGACGCCGCCGCGCGGCTGCTGCCGCGTGACGTGCCGCTCTTCTGCCAGCCGCCGGACCTCCCCCGGCTGACGGAGCTCGGCTTCGCTCCGATCGCGGTCGAGACCGTGCACGACTGGGACGGGCTGCCGATCGCCCGCACCGACGGCCGCCACGGGCACGGCGCCGTCGCCGACGCCCTCGGCCCCGTGAGCGGCTTCGTCCTCGGCGAGCTCTACGTCGCCGGCGACACGGTCTGGTGCCCGGAGGTCGAGGTGGCGATCGCGACCCACCGGCCGCGCATCGCGGTCGTCAACGGCAGCGCCGCCCGCTTCCACGAGGGCGGGCCGCTCGTGATGACGACGGACGACGTGCGGGAGGTCGCCGCGCGCGTGCCGACCGTCGTCGTCGTTCACCTGGAGGCCATCAACCATTGCATCGACAAACGTGCGGAGGTGCGCGCCCGCGTCCCCGGCGCGCTCGTGCCCGAGGACGGGGAGACGCTCGTCCTCGACCCCGCGGGGCGGCGCTCCCGTTAGCGTTCGGCCTGCGACTGCGGCATC
The DNA here is from genome assembly GCA_035463735.1 of Gaiellaceae bacterium. Lineage (GTDB taxonomy): Bacteria > Actinomycetota > Thermoleophilia > Gaiellales > Gaiellaceae > DATHTC01. Next base: position 2,848 of record DATHTC010000440.1, read on the forward strand.
CGACACGCGAAACAGGGGAGGTCCCACGATGGCAGCACGCACCAGGCTCCTCGCCGCGCTCTCCGCAGCGTCGCTCGCGCTCGCCGCGACCGGCACCGCCGCGGGGGCACGCGGGCCGACGCCCGAGCTCGAGTTCCTCGGGGAGGCGATCGTCCCGACCGGCACCGTCTTCGCCGGCACCGTCGTCGGCGGCCTCTCGAGCATCGCGTACGACGCCGACGAGGACGTCTTCCTCAGCATCTCGGACGACCAGGGCCTCCTCGGTCCCGTGCGCTTCTACACCCTGCGAGTGGACTTCTCGGACGGCCGGCTCGACGACGGCGACGTCCACTTCCTCGACGTGACGGCGCTCGAGGACGCGAACGGCCAGGCCTTCGCCCCGCTGAGCGTCGACCCCGAGGGGATCGCGCTCGCAAAGGACGGGACGCTCCTCGTCACCTCCGAGGGGTTCAGCAACCGGCTGATCGACCCCTTCGTCCGGCGCTACGCCCGCGACGGGACGTTCCTCGGCGCCCTGCCCGTGCCGACGCCGTTCCTCCCCGACGCCGGCGGCACCCGCGGCGTTCGCCTCAACCTCGGCTTCGAGAGCGCAGGCCTGCCGCCGAACGGGCGGTTCCTCTTCACCGGCACCGAGGGGGCGCTCGTGCAGGACGGGCCGGCGGCGACGGTGGCGGCGGGCAGCCCTGCGCGGCTGCTCCGCTACAACCTGCAAACGGAGCGCCTCGACCGCCAGTACGTGTACTCGACGGACGCGATCGCCGAGCCGCCCGTGCCGCCTACCGCGTTCGCCGTCAGCGGCCTCGTCGAGCTGCTGCCGCTGAACAACGAGTTCCTGCTGTCGATGGAGCGCTCGTTCTCGGTGGGCATCCCCGGGACCGGCAACAGCATCAAGCTCTACCGCGTCGCCCTGCCCGGTGCCGACGACGTGAACGGGTTCGACAGCCTCGCCACGCTGCTCGGCGCGCTCCGGCCCGCGGAGAAGACGCTGCTGCTCGACCTCGACACGCTCGGGATCCCGCTCGACAACGTCGAGGGAATGGCGTTCGGGCCGACGCTGCCGGACGGACGGCGCTCGCTCGTGCTCGTGAGCGACAACAACTTCAGCCCGGCGCAGTTCACGCAGTTCCTGCTGTTCGGCGTCTCGCCGAACTGACCGTGGCGCGTGCCGGGGCGGGTCGCACAGGCCCGCCCCGGCCGCCTCCGGGGAACCCCGCACGATCTGCGCGGGAAGCGCCCGATTCGCGGCGCCCGGCCGTGCGCGACGGTCAGCGCGTGAACCCCGACGTGATGATCGTCCTCGTCCTCGAGGCATACGCCGTGCTCGTCGCGGCCGCCGTCGTCGCCTTCTTCCTCGTCGACGGTCGCGCACGGCGGAGGGCGCGCGAGTAGCGGCGGGCTGGAGGCGGGGGCGGAGCGCCGATGGGACGCTCCCGCCCCGCCTCTGCTCAGGCGGTTCCGTGCGGCATCGCGCCGCGCGGAGCGCGGACCGATCCGACGAGCGGCACGAGGGTTGCGGCCACGAGCGCGAGTGAGAGCGCGATGCCGGCGATCGCCGGCCACTGCGTCGACTCGACCTCGACCCCGATCGCCGCCACGGTCACGCTCACGTCGCCCGTCAGCGCCTGCACGGTAACGGCGACGAAGATCCCGAGTGCGAGCGCGACCGCGCCGAGCTCGCGCCGGCCGGGATCCTCGGCGGCATGCCGGAGCGTCTCGAGCTCGACCAGGACAAGCGCGATCGCGAGCGCGCCGGCGACGAGGCCGTACGGCCCCCAGCCCGAGGCGGTTTCGGTCGTCCGGACGACGCCGGCGACGTCGACGCGCACCTCCTGCCATCCGAGGAAGAGGTCGACGAGCAGCAGCAACGCGAGCCCGAGTGCCGCGAAGGCCGCGCCCCGGTGGAGCCTGCGTGGATCCATGGGATGCCTCCTTGGTCCCCGTCAGGGTCGCCGGACGCCGTGCCCGGCGAATCAGCGCCGCCACTGGCGCCGCTGCGGGAAGCCCCTGATTGCGGGAAGATCGGGGGCGGCGCCTGAGCCCTCAGCCCACGGGCACCTCGACCCAGCTTCGCTCGCGACTCGAGCGATCGATCGCGTCGCCGAGCACGTTCGCCCGGTGGCCGGCGGCGAACGTCGGGTAATCGGGCTCGACGGGCGGCCGGCCGGCGTCGACGGCCGCGTAGACCGCGCGGTAGAGCTCCCGGAACGTGTCGGCGTAGCCCTCCGCGTGGCCGGCCGGAAGCGCGGTGAGCCTCGCGGCCTCCGGCGCCAGCAGCGCCGGATCGCGGAGAAGGGTCTCGTTCGCGCCCCCGCGACGGCCGAGCCAGAGCTCCTCGGCGCGCTCCGAGTCCCAAGCGAGCGCCCCGGACGCTCCGTCGAGCTCGACCCGCAGCGAGTTCCTCCGCCCCGCGCTCACCTGCGACACGACGAGCGAGCCGCGCGCGCCGGTGTCGAACCGCAGCAGGACGTTCGCGAGATCTTCGGTCGCCATCGGCACGTCCTCGCGCTCGACGTCTGCAGCGGCGGCGAACGTCTCGACCTCGCCGCGCGGGCGCCGCCGGACGGGGATCGTGGTCGCGAGGTCTGCCACGACCTCCGTCACGCGCAGACCCGTGACGAACTCCACCAGGTCGAGCCAGTGCGAGCCGATGTCGCCCACGGCGCGGAGGGCTCCTCCCTGCGCAGGGTCGAGCCGCCAGTTCCAGTCGGTCGGCAGCAGCAGCCAGTCCTGCAGATATCCGCCGTGGACGTTCCAGAGCGCGCCGAGGTCACCGGCGCGCGCGACGGCGCAGGCCTGCTGCACCTGGGGGTAGAAGCGGATGTTGAAGTTCGTCGCGTGCACGAGCCCGCTCGCCTCGGCGAGCTCGACGAGCTCGGCCGACTGCTCCGAGGTGAGCGCGAGCGGCTTCTCGCACACGCAGTGCTTGCCGGCGGCGAGCACGGCCTTCGCCTGCGGGTGGTGGAGGTGGTTCGGCGTGGCCAGGTGGACGACGTCCACGCGATCGTCGGCGAGCATCGCCCCGAAGCTCTCGAACGCGGGCGGGAGCCCCGGCTTGGCGCGTGCGCGCTCGGGCGAGGAGCCGACGACGCCGACGACCTCGACACCGAGCCGCCGCAGCGCGTCCACGTGCAGCAGCCCGACGAACCCGGTCCCGACAACGGCGGCGCGTGCCACGGCGCGAGCCTACGCGCGCCGGGGTGGGTCAGGCGGCTACAGCCGCCTGCACTGGTCCTCCTTGTTGCCCTCGACGACGTTGCCGCCGCCCACCGGGGCCGGGCGGTTGGACTTGCACTGGAGGTTGCCGTCGACGCGGTTGGAGCGGACCTGGCTCCGGGCGCGGTTCGAGAACAGCTGGATGTCGCCGCCGACGACGTTGCGGTTGACGACGATCGCGGCGCGGTTCGCCTTCAGCTGGATGTTCCCCTCGATCCTGCTGCCGAGCACGGAGACCGAGCCGCCCCGCTCGACCTGGACGTCGCCGTCCACCGCGGCGCCCGTCGTCACGACCACGCGCCTGGCGCGCTGCGCCTGCACGTTCCCGTCGATGCGGACGCGCGCGGCGACGAGCGTCCCGCCGCGGGAGACGTTGACGTTGCCCTCGACGCGGGTGCCGTTCAGCGTGCACCGAGCGCCCGCGGGCACACGGACGTTCCCGTCGACGGTGACGGCGCCGATCGTGCCGCGGCAGATCCGGTCACCGGCCGCCGCCGTGGTGGTCAGAGCCCCGGCGGCGAGCACCACCGCCGCGAGCACGAAGAACCGATACCGCTGCATCGTCATCCCCCTCCGTCGAGCGTCGTCTCCAAGGATCGCCCAGCCGGGTGAGACCGCGGTGAGAGGGTCATGAGACTTCTCTCATCGAGCCATGTCGGGGGGACTGTCCCCAGCCATGGAGGGAGGGCGCATGGGGGAACCGCCAGGTTCCCCCTCGA
>DATHTC010000441.1:0-9904 GCA_035463735.1 Gaiellaceae bacterium
GCGCCGGCGAGATCGTCGGCATCGCGGGCGTGGACGGCAACGGCCAGAGCGAGCTGATCGACGGGATCATGGGGCTCCGCAAGGTGGAGTCCGGGACGATCGTGGTCGGCGACGAGGACACCACCGGTGAGGGGGCGAAGGATTCGCTCGACGCCGGCCTCGGTCACATCCCCGAGGACCGCCAGCGCCGCGGCCTGATCCTCGACTTCTCGCTCGCCGAGAACCTCGCGCTGCACGACTACGACAGCCCGCCCGAGTCGCGGTACGGCTGGCTCTTCCCGCGGCGCCTCGTCGAAGTGGCGAAGCGGCTGCTGAAGGAGTTCGACGTCCGCGGCGGCGCGCCCGAGACGCCGGCGTCCTCGCTCTCGGGCGGAAACCAGCAGAAGGTCGTCGTCGCGCGCGAGGTGAACCGCAACCCGAAGGTGCTCGTCGCCGGCCAGCCGACCCGCGGGCTCGACGTGGGGGCGATCGAGTTCGTGCACCGGCGCCTCGTGGCAGAGCGCGACGAGGGACGTGGCATCCTGCTCGTCTCGTTCGAGCTCGACGAGATCCTCTCCCTCTCCGACCGCATCCTCGTGCTCTACGAGGGGCGAATCGTCGGCGAGTACGACCCGTCGGTCTCGGAAGAGGAGCTCGGGATCGCCATGACCGGAGGTCGCCGCGAGGAGGTCGCCGCGTGAGCGAGGGGCAAGGCCCGCCCCCGCCGGACGAGCAGCGGCCCGGCGAGGGCATGGACTCCGGCGAGCGGCCCGCCGATTCCGCGGCCGAGCCGCCCCCGCAGCAGGAGCCCGACCTCACGGGATCGCGTGCGGTCGCGGCCTGGTTCTCGACCCGGGCCGGCGGCATCCTCGTGCCGCTCGCCGCGACGGTGCTCGCGTTCCTCGTGGGCGGGATCGTGATCCTGTTCACCGGCCACAGCCCGCTCGGTGCCTACCAGGGGATCGCGGAGGGCACCGGCCTGAACTACCCGTGGCTCTGGGTGACCGGCCAGGAGACGCGGGCGGCGTGGGGCGACCTGCAGCAGACGCTGATCATCACGTCGCCGCTGATCCTCACGGCGCTCGCGGTCGCCTTCGCGTTCCGCTGCGGGATGTTCAACATCGGCGGCCAGGGCCAGTACTGGGTCGGCCTGATCGCGTCCCTCTACGTGGGGCTGCACCTCGAGGGGGTCCCGCGGCCGCTCCACGTGCTCCTCGCGGCCGTCGCGGCCGTCGCTGCAGGCTTCCTGTGGGGCGGGATCGCCGGCTTCCTCAAGGCCACGGTCGGGGCGCACGAGGTGATCTCGACGATCATGCTCAACTGGATCGCGATCTACGTCGGCAAGTACCTGTTCGAGCTCGGCGGGCCGCTCCAGGGTGACGAGCCGTCGATCCCGCGGTCGAACGACGTCGTCGAGTCGGCGCAGCTGTGGCCGATCGGGACGGGGCTCCAGCCGCTGCACGCAGGAATCTTCATCTCGCTCGCGGCGCTCGTCGTCTACCACGTCATCCTCAACCGCACGACGCTCGGCTACGAGGTGCGCGCGGTCGGGTTCAACCCCGAGGGGGCGCGCTACGGCGGCATCTCCGTGTCGCGCAACTACTTCCTCGCGCTCGCGATCTCGGGGGCGTTCGCCGGTCTCGCCGGCGCGGTCGACATCCTCGGCTGGAAGTACCGCGTGGCGACGAACGACTTCGACGTCGGCGCGATCGGCTTCATCGGCATCGCCGTCGCCCTGCTCGGGCGGAACAAGGCGATCGGGATCCTGTTCGCGGCGTTGCTCTTCGGCGCGCTCCAGGTCGGCACCTCGACGCGGCAGCTCGACCCCTCGATCTTCCCGCCCGAGCTGGCCGGCAACCTCGCGACGATGATCCAGGCGCTGATCATCCTCTTCGTCGGCGCCGAGCTGCTGATCGTGTACGCGTGGGGGCTGCGCCGCCGCGTCGGATTCTCCGGGCCGAGCCGTGTCCAGCCGGAGCTCGGCGGATGAGCACCTTCGAAGCGCCGATCTCCCGGCTCGCGCAGATCGGCAACGCGCGCCTGATCGCGATCGGCGGGCTCGGGCTGGGCCTGTTCGCGTTCTGGCTCTCGCTGCCTCCGTGGGGGGTCGACACGGCGGGGGCCCCGATCGGCGTCGGGATCGCCGGCGCGCTCGCCGGGCTCTACGCCGCGATGCGCGAGGAGCGGAAGCTCGGGATCTGGGCGATCATCACGTCGCTGCTCGCCGTCGCGGCCGCGCTCTGGATCCAGGGGCGCGACGACGCGGCCGTCGAGGCCGTGGTCACGACCGGGCTGATCGCGTCGATGCTCCGCTTCGCGACCCCGCTCGCCTTCGCGGCCATCGGCGGGATCATCAACGAGCGCTCCGGCGTCGTGAACATCGGGCTCGAGGGGATGATGCTCGCCGGCGCGTTCTTCGGCATCTGGGCGACCATCTGGAGCGGCTCGTGGGCCATCGGGCTCCTGATGGCGATGGTCTTCGGCGGGCTGTTCGCGCTCATCCACGCGTTCTTCTGCATCCACCTCCGCGCCGACCAGATCGTGGTCGGGACGGCGATCAACTTCCTCGCGCTCGGGATCACCGGCTACCTGTTCCGCGACATCTACGGGCCGCAGGGGACGCCGTCGGACATCTCCCGCATCCCGACGCTCGACCTCGGCTTCCTCGGATCCATTCCGCTCGTCGGGGACTTCCTCGACGACGTCTTCGGCAACCTGAGCCTGATGATCTGGCTGATGTTCGCGCTGCTGATCCTCGCGTGGCTCGTGATCTTCCACACGCCGATCGGGCTCCGGTTGCGGTCGGTCGGCGAGCATCCGCGAGCCGCCGAGACCGTCGGGATCTCCGTCTACGGCGTCCGCTACGTCGCCGTCGTCATCTCCGGGATGCTCGCCGCGCTCGGCGGCGCGTATCTCTCGGTCGGCTTCACCGGCACGTTCAACGAGAACATGAGCGCCGGCCGCGGCTTCATCGCGCTCGCCGCCGTCATCTTCGGCAAGTGGCACCCCTTCGGCGCGTTCGGCGCCTGCCTCCTGTTCGGGTTCGCCTCGGCGCTCTCGATCCCGCTCCAGCGCGAGGCCGACATCTCGGCGAACCTGCTCTCGACGCTCCCGTACGTGCTCACGCTCGTCGCGCTCGTCGGCGTGATCGGCCGCTCCGTCGGCCCGGCCGCCGTCGGGCGGCCGTACACGAAGGCCTGATCCCCCACGGTGGGCAGCGCGCGCGCCTCGGTCGTCGTGGGGCTGCTGGCCGCGGCCGCCCTTCCGGCCGCGATCGCCGCCGCCGAGCTCGGCGACCGCTTCCGGCTGATCGAAGCAGCGTGGGCGATCCCGGCCGCGCTCGTGCTCGGGCTGCTCGCGCTCGGGCTCGCGCGGCGCGGCCGAAGGACCGCGGCGCGCTCGGTGCGGCTCGCGGGTGCCCGCACGGCCCGCGTCGGGCGGCTCCTCGGGGCGCTCGGCGTCGCGCTCGCGCTCGCCGGCGCGATCGCGATCGCGTTCTACTGGTACCTCGACCACATCGGCGCGTAGCCTCCGCACACCCCGGACGGCGACCGGCTCCCGCCGGGCAGAGCCCGGCTCCGCCGGCCGCCTCGTGCCGCTCGCCGCCCTCCAGTCGGGGGCCCGTGCGTCTGCACTGTGCCCCCTCCCTCCGGGACGCCGAGCGGCACGCCGGAGCGCGCGGCCGCCGCATGCTCGGACGTCCCACCCGGCTCCCGCCGCGCAGAGCCAGGCTCCCGCCGGGGCGGAGCGCGCGGACGCGGACCTAACGCGAGCCCGCCGGGGGGTCGCGGCGCCGTCGCGTGCGCTCTACACTCCCCGCGTGTTCGAGATCGGCAGCAGCCTGAAGGAGGCTCGGCTCCGCCAGGGGGTCGACCTGAACGAGGCGGAGGCGGCGACGAAGGTCCGTGCCAAGTACCTTCGCGCACTCGAGGACGAGCGCTTCGAGATCCTCCCCGCGCAGACGTACGTGAAGGGCTTCCTGCGGGCCTACGCCGACTATCTCGGCCTGGACGGCCAGCTCTACGTCGACGAGTTCAACTCGCGGTACGTGCCCGGTGACGAGGACGCGGCGCTCGTCCGTCCGCGGCGCAACCCGGCCGCCTCGCGCGCGCACCGCCGGATGGAGTCCGGCGTGCTGTTCCTCGCGCTCGCCGGGATCGCCGCCGCGGCGGCGCTGGTGTTCGTGGCGTGGAAGTGGGGCGGGAACGAGCCCGAGACGATCCCCAACCTCGGCGCGGGTCAGACGACGACGGCGGCCCGCGCGCCGACCGCGGCCCGCTGCGTCGCGCCCGCGAACAGCCCGTGGATCGCGTTCGAGCTCGCGGGCGTCCGCACGGGCTCGCGGGTCACGGTGTACCGCGGCTCCTCGACCACCGGCCGCTTCCTGTTCGAAGGGACGGTCGAGCCGGGGCGGAGGATGTGCTGGGCGGGGCCGCAGCTGTGGGTCGAGGCTCCCCGCGCAGAGAACCTCGTCGCTCGCATCAACGGCCGCCGCGTCGCGCTGCCGCGCGGCTCGCAGCAGTTCGTCGCGTCGCGGGTGGGTGTCCGCGCCGCGGCCGCGTGACCCGTCCGCGGGCGTACTTCGCGATCACCGGGAGCGAGCTCGTCCGCGGCGAGCGGGCGGACGGGAACGGCCCGTGGCTCGCTGCGCAGGCGCTCTCGCTCGGCCTCGAGCCGGTGCGGATCGCAATCGTCGGGGACGACGCGGACGAGCTGCGCGCGACGCTGCGGGAAGGGCTCGGCGCCGACCTGCTCGTGACCTCCGGCGGGCTCGGGCCGACCCACGACGACCGCACGGTCGAGCTCGTCGCCGACGCGACCGACCGCGCGCTCGTCGTCGACCCCGACCTCCGGGAGCAGATCGGCGAGATCTCCCGCGCGATCGCGGCCCGGATGCGCCGCCCGCCGGCGGATTTCGACGCGGGGATCGTGAAGCAGGCGACCGTCCCCGCGGGCGCGACGTCGCTCGGCCTCGCCGGGACGGCGCCGGGGCTGCTGCTCGAGCACGAAGGCACCGTCGTGGTGGTCCTGCCCGGGCCCCCGGCCGAGCTCCGGCGGCTCTGGCCGACGGCGCTCGAGCTCGAGCCGATGCGGCGCCTGCTCGTGCGCGCCCGTCCGCCCGGGCGACGCGTGCTGAAGTTCTTCGGCGCGAGCGAGTCGGCCGTCGCGCGCGCGCTCGCGGAGGCTGGCGGCGACGGGGAGGGGGTCGAGGCGACGATCTGCGCGCGCGACTTCGAGATCCACGTCGACCTCGTCGTCGAACCCGGCGCGGAGGCACGCGCCGACGCCCTGGAGACGGCGCTGGTTCGCCCGCTCGACCGGTTCCTGTTCGCCCGGGACGAGCACTCGGCGGAGGAGCTCGTGCTCGAGCTCTGCCGCGCCCGCGGCCTTCGGCTCGCGACGGCGGAGTCGTGCACCGGCGGGATGGTGGCCGAGCGCCTGACGTCGGTCCCGGGCGCGAGCGACGTGTTCGTCGGTGGCGTCGTCGCATACGCGGACGCCGTCAAGGAGCGCGAGCTCGGCGTCTCCCGCGAGCTGCTCGCGCGCCACGGAGCGGTCTCGGAGGAGGTCGCGCGCGCGATGGCGCGGGGCGTGCGCGAGCGGCTCGGCGCCGACGTGGCGGTCGCGGTGACGGGCGTCGCGGGTCCCGGCGGCGGAACGGCGGAGAAGCCGGTCGGGCTCGTCCACCTCGCTGCCGTCGGGCCGGAGGCGGAGCGGGCGCTCGAGCTCAACTTCCCCGGCGACCGCGACGGGATCCGGCGCCGCTCGACGGTGACGGCGCTCCACCTCGTGCGGCGGCTCCTGACACAGAGCCGGCACGAAGCCGCGTGACTGCGCCCGGTAGGGTCGAGGGCGGTGACCGCCTCCGCCTCTTCCTCGCCCTGCCGCTCCCGGACGCCGTCCTCGATCCGCTCGAGGCGTGGCAGCGGGCGCAGCTCGACGGCGGCCGTCTCGTGGCCCGCGACCACCTGCACGTCACGCTCGCCTTCCTCGGCTCGCGCCCGGCCGCCGAGCTGGCCGGCATCACCCGTGCGCTCCGCGAGGCGGCCGCGCGCGCCGGCCGACCTCTCCTCCCCGTCTCGGCGTACCGCGAGACGCGGAGCGTCGGGATGCTCGTGCTCGACGACGAGGACGGCCGCGCAGGCGCGCTCGCGGCCGACCTGCACGACCGGCTGGAGCGGCTCGGCGTCTACCGGCGCGAGGCGCGGCCGTGGCTCGCGCACGTCACCGTCCTTCGCTTCCGCGAGCGACCGCGGCTGCGCCCGCCGCTGCCCGACCTCGAGCCGTTCGCTCCGTCCGAGGCGGCTGCTTACCTATCCCGGCTGCACCCGTCGGGGGCGCGCTACGAGGTCCTCGAGTCCGTCCCGTTAGGAGGTTGATCAGGTTGGAACGTGAGCAGGCACTCGACGCCGCCCTCAGCCAGGTCGAGCGGCAGTTCGGCAAGGGCGCCGTGATGAAGATGAGCGACCGCGCCGCGGTCTCGATCGGCGCCGTGTCGACGGGCTCGCTCTCGCTCGACCTCGCCCTGGGTATCGGCGGCCTGCCGCGTGGGCGCATCGTCGAGATCTTCGGCCCCGAGTCGTCCGGGAAGACGACCCTGGTCTACCACGTGATCGCGGAGGCACAGCGCCGGGGCGGGATCTGCGCCTTCATCGACGCCGAGCACGCGATCGACCCGGCATACGCGAAGCGGATCGGCGTCGACATCGACGAGCTGCTCGTCTCCCAGCCCGACACGGGCGAGCAGGCGCTCGAGATCGCGGAGCTGCTCGTCCGCTCGGGCGCGCTCGACGTGGTGGCGGTCGACTCCGTCGCCGCCCTCGTGCCCAAGGCCGAGATCGAGGGGGAGATGGGCGACAGCCACGTCGGGCTCCAGGCACGCCTCATGAGCCAGGCGCTGCGCAAGCTCGCGGGGACGCTCAACCGCACGGAGACCATCTGCATCTTCACGAACCAGCTGCGCGAGAAGATCGGGGTCATGTTCGGCAACCCCGAGACGACACCCGGCGGCCGCGCGCTGAAGTTCTACGCGTCCGTCCGCCTCGACATCCGCCGGATCGAGACGCTGAAGGAGGGGGTCGAGGCGATCGGAAACCGCGTGCGCGTCAAGGTCGTGAAGAACAAGGTCGCGCCACCGTTCAAGCAGTCCGAGTTCGACATCATCTACGGCTCGGGGATCTCCTGGGAGGGCACCGTGCTCGATTCGGGGCTCGACCGGAAGATCGTCACGAAATCGGGGTCGTACTTCAGCTTCGGCGACGAGCGCCTCGGCCAGGGACGGCAGAACGCGACCGCGTTCCTTCGCGAGCACCCCGACGTGACGCAGCAGATCCTCGCCGCGCTCCAGCGCGAGGTCGGCGCCGACCAGGTCGTCTCGGCACGGCTGCTGCCGACGCTCCCCACGGAGGAGAAGGCGCAGGAGAACGGGAAGGGCGAGGTCACGACGGTCGAGGCGCCGGCACCGGCCTCCTAGCAGGCCGTCGGGGCCGGGGCGCATGGCCGTCGTCACCGCCCTTCGCGAGCGCGGCCGGCGGGTCGAGGTCGAGCTCGACGGGACGCCGTGGCGGACCCTGCCGCTCGACGCCGCGGCGCGCGTGGGACTGCGGATCGGGCTCGAGCTCGACCGGCCGCGGCTGCGCGAGCTCCGCCGGGAGCTGCGGCGCAACGCTGCCGGCGCGCGTGCGCTGCGGGCGCTGCGGGCACGCGACCTCGCGGCAGCGGAGCTGGAGCGCCGGCTCCAGCGCGGCGGCTTCACCGCGGGCGAGCGGGCGGACACCCTCTCCCGGCTCGAGCGGACCGGATTCCTCGACGACCGGCGGCTCGCCGAGGCGCGGGCCTGCGCGCTCGCCGGCCGCGGCTACGGGGACGCCGCCGTCCGCTGGGACCTGGAGCGGCGGGGGCTCGCCGCCGAGCACGTCGACGCTGCGCTGGGCGGGCTGGAGCCGGAGCCGGAGCGCGCGGCCGCGATCGTCGCCGAGCGCGGTTCGGGTCCCGCGACGGCGCGGCTGCTGGCCCGACGCGGGTTCGGCGAGGACGCCGTCGCGGCGGCTGCTGGCGCGGACGGGTGAGCGGCGCTAGGATGGGATCTCAACCAATCTGACATTTTCCCTGCACATGAAGCGTTTCCGAGTCAAGCGGACGAGCACGACCAGCGATGACCACGACGATCGGCACCTCAAGAGGAGACCAGTTCTCGCGCTGAGGGTGTGACGCCGGGCCACTGCCGGGGCGGCGCCTGCGCGGCGGCGCCCCGTTCGACCGATCTCGGGATGCCTCCCGTGCGGGGCGAGAGGCAGGAGTCACCATGCTCGTCACCGCAGCGTTCGTCGCGGGACTCGTCGCCGGAGCCGTCGGGATCGCCCTCGCCCTGCGAGCGTGGAGCGGGTCGCAGGTCGCGGCGGCCTCCCGCAGGCGAGACGAGCTCCTCGCCGAGGCCGACCGCGAGACCGAGACGAAGCGCCGCGAGGCGCAGATCGAGGCGCGAGAGCAGGAGCTCAAGCTCCGTCAGGAGCTCGAGCGCGAGCTCCAGGAGCGGCGGAGCCAGGTCGTGGCGATCGAGGAGCGCGTGCTCGCCAAGGAGCTCGAGCTCGAGGCGAAGCTCGAGGAGCTCACCCGGCGGGAGCAGGGCGTCGCCGACCGCGAGACGCACACCCGACAGCTCCAGGAGGAGCTGAAGGAGGCCAAGACGCGAGAGCTCGGGGAGCTCGAGCGCATCTCCGGCATGACGTCCGTCGCGGCGAAGCAGCATCTCCTCGAGCGCACCGAGGACCTCGTCCGGCACGAGCTCGCCCGCCGCGTCCGCCAGCTGGAAGAGGAGGCCCGGGCCGACGCCAAGCGGCGCGCCCGCAGCCTCGTCGCGGACGCGCTCCAGCGCGTGGCGGCGAGCCACGCCGCCGAGACGACGGTGTCGCTCGTCGAGCTCCCGTCGGACGACCTCAAGGGCCGGATCATCGGCCGCGAGGGTCGGAACATCAGGGCCCTCGAGCACCTCACCGGCGTCGACTTCATCATCGACGACACCCCGCAGGCGGTCGTGCTGTCGTCATTCGACCCGATCCGCCGCGAGATCGCGCGCCTCACGCTCGCCAAGCTGATCGAGGACGGCCGGATCCACCCCGCGCGGATCGAGGAGAGCTACTACCAGTCGAAGGCGGAGCTGGAGGACTCCGTGCGCGCGGCCGGGGAGCAGGCGGTCTTCGAGGCCAACTGCGGCGAGCTGCACGAGGAGCTGGTGAAGATCCTCGGCCGGCTGCGGTTCCGCACGAGCTACGGCCAGAACGTCCTCAAGCACTCGCTCGAGGTCGTCCACCTCGCGGGGATCATGGCGACCGAGCTCGAGGCGGGGGTGAAGGCGACGAAGCGCGCCGCGCTCCTGCACGACATCGGGAAGGCGATGACGCACGAGGTCGAGGGGTCGCACGCACTCATCTCGGCTCAGCTGGCGAAGCGGTACGGCGAGTCGCAGGCGGTGGTGCACGCGATCGAGGCGCACCACTACGAGGTGCAGCCCCAGACGGTCGAGGCGGTGCTGCTGATCGCCGCGGACGCGATCTCCGCCTCGCGTCCGGGCGCCCGCGGAGAGTCGCTCGAGAACTACGTCAAGCGGCTGGAGGCGCTCGAGGAGATCGCGGCGCACAAGAAGGGCGTCGACAAGGTGTACGCGCTGCAGGCCGGCCGCGAGATCCGCGTGATGGTCAAGCCCGCGGAGGTCGACGACGACGACGCGATCCTGCTGAGCCACGAGATCGCGCGCGAGATCGAGGACCAGCTGGAGTACCCCGGCCAGGTCAAGGTCACCGTGATCCGCGAGTCGAGGGCGACGGAAATCGCGCGCTGAGCGGGGGGAACCCATGGTTCCCCCACGAGCCCCCTCCTTCACCGGGTCGCGTTGTTGGGGCGTCGTCTTGGCCTCTCGCGCGCATGA
>DATHTC010000442.1:0-1601 GCA_035463735.1 Gaiellaceae bacterium
CAGCCATCACGAGACCGGTCGTGCAGAAGCCGCATTGCACCGCGCCCGCGTCGACGAAGGCGCGCTGCACGGGGTGGAGATCGCCGTCCGAAGCGAGCCCCTCGACGGTCACCACCTCGTGCCCGTCGGCCTGCGCCGCGAGCACGAGGCACGCACACACGAGCACACCGTCCATGAGCACCGAGCACGAGCCGCATTCCCCCTGCTCGCACGCGTTCTTCGATCCCGGGAGGCCGAGCCGCTCGCGCAGGGCGAACAGGAGGCTCTCGCCGGCCCAGACGTCGGCCTCGCGCTCCTCCCCGTTGACGGTGAACGCGATCCTCACGCTCCCGGCCGCCCTTCGCTCCCACTCGGCGGAGCCGAGCTCCGCGGCGGGCTGACGACGCTCGCGGCGCTCCGGCCGCCGGGCCGCACGACCGTGCTGTCCCACCGTCCTGCGCCCCGCGATCGACGCCCCGGGAACGTGAGGGACCTCACGCGAGCGTCCTCTCGAGGGCGCGCGTCGTCAGCACGCGCAATGCATGGCGACGGTACGCGGCGGTGCCGCGGACGTCGTCGATCGGCGACGCCGCCTCGGCCACCCGCTCCGGGAACGACGACGCCTCCTCCACGCCGGCCGTCACGAGCCCGGGCACCGGCCCCGCGGAGCCGAACGACGCCCGCAGCTCGCCGTCGACGCGCAGCGCGAGCGAGCAGACCGCGATCACCATCGCGTTCCGGGGCCCCACCTTCATGAACGTCTCGGCGCCGCCGGGCCGCACCCGCACGGAGACGACCAGCTCGTCGGGCTCCAGCGCGTTCCGCTTCGGCCCGAGCAGGAAGGCCGTCAGGGGCAGCCGGCGGGACCCGCGGACGCTCGCGAGCTCCACCTCACCGGCGGCGACGAGCAGCGGCGGGAGGGCGTCACCCGCGGGCGAGGCGGTGCCGAGGTTGCCACCGATCGTCCCGCGGTTCCGGATCTGCGGGGAGCCGACCGTCCGCGAAGCCTCCGCGAGGGCCGGCAGCTCGGCGCGCAACGGCCCGTGCTCGACCTCGGCGTACGTGAGGCGGGCGCCCAGGCGGATCGCGCCGTCCTCGCGGCTCCACCCACGCAGCTCGTCCACCTCCTCGAGGTTGAGGAGCGCCTCGGGCCGGGCATGATCGAAGTTGAGGGCAACCATGACGTCGGTCCCGCCCGCGATCGGCAGCGCGCCCGTGCGCTCGGCCTTGAGCGCGAGCGCCTCGTCGAGCGTGCGCGGGGTGAGCACCTCCACGCGCCGAGGATAGACCGAACCCGCCTCGTCGCCTGCGACGTATCGTCACCGAGAACATGGCGGCACGGAGCGGCGGCGAGACGGACGCGGCCGCCGGCTGGGGGCGGCTGGAGGAGGAGGCGCCCCGCATCGGCGTCGTGGGAAGGGGGCGGCTCGAGGCGGCCCGCGTCGTGCTGCTCGGCACGGTCCGGCGCGACGGCGCGCCACGCATCAGCCCCGTGGAGCCCTACCTGGTCGAGGGGCGGCTGCTCTTCGGTGCGATCGCGTGGTCGGCGAAGGCGCGCGACCTCCTGCGCGATCCCCGCTGCGTCGTGCACAGCGCGATCACCGGTCCCGACGCGGGCGAGC
>DATHTC010000443.1:0-8812 GCA_035463735.1 Gaiellaceae bacterium
GTCGTCCCGCTGGAGGAGTCGGAGGCAGGCGGCGGCG
This sequence comes from Gaiellaceae bacterium, assembly GCA_035463735.1. Lineage (GTDB taxonomy): Bacteria > Actinomycetota > Thermoleophilia > Gaiellales > Gaiellaceae > DATHTC01. The sequence goes on from DATHTC010000443.1 coordinate 38, forward strand.
ACGAGGAGCTGCGGGCGGCCGAGGACCGGGTCGCGCTGGCCGGCGCGCTCGGCGCGCTCGACAGCCGGGAGCGCCGGATCGTCGCGCTCCGGTTCGGCGCCGGGTTGACCCAGGCGCGGATCGCGGCCCGGCTCGGAATCTCGCAGGTCCACGTCTCCCGACTGCTCCAGCACGCGCTCGAGACCCTGCGCCGGGAGCTCGACGGCGACCCTCGCGCGGCGTGAGAACCGTTGTCGCGCCGCGGACGGGCCCGTACACTCGCGGTATGGCCCGCGCGACGTCGGCGGCGCCGCAAGGTGCCCGCGACCCCGGGGAGGCGCCGCGCCACAGCGGACGGCTCCTGCTGCGCATGCCGCCGGAGCTCCACGGCGACCTGGCCGAGCGCGCCGAGCGGGACGGCCTCAGCCTCAACCAGCTGATCACGCGGCTCCTGGCCGAGGGCCTTGCCGCCGGGGACCGCGCGCGCGGGGAAGCCTCACGCGGCCTCCGGCTCGCGCTCGCCCTCAACCTCGCGCTCGTGACCGTGCTGGCCGTCGCGGCGATCGTGCTCGTGATCGTCGCGCTGCAGGCGACCTAGGACGCGGGCGTCGCCGGGCGCGGCGGCAGGCGCAGGCCGCCGAGCCGCTCGGGAGCGACCTCCCGCTGCACGAGCTCGAACAGCTCGCGCTCCTCCCACCGGACGTGCGCCTCGACGAGGCTCCCGAGCCGCTCCAGCGCCTCGGGCGGCACCTCGCCGCCGGCCTCGAGCGCGCGCAGCGTCCGCACCTCGCCGTGGATCTCGTTGTGCTCCCGGAGCGCGCGCACGATGTCGGGGTGCTCGAGGCCGAGCAGCGGGAAGAGCGCCTCCTCCTCGTCCCGGAAGTGCCGCAGCGTCTCGCGCGCGAAGAAGTCGAGGAACGCCCGCGCGGCCGCCAGCCGTCCCTCGGCGTCTGCGCCCGCCGCGCGACGGAGCGAGTGCGCCCGCACGAGCTCGTGGTGATGGTCGTGCGAGAGCGGGACGAGCGCCGGGTGTCGCTTCACGCGGCGACGCGGACGACGACGGTGGGGCCCGGAGTGCGCTGCGCGGCGAGCCGGAACCGTGACGTCTGGGCGGCGCGCACGCGGACGGCAAAGCTGCCGTCGGCCCGCGGGCGCACCCGCGCGACCTGCCGCCACCCCGTGCCGTCGCGGCGCTGGACGACGGCCCCGCCGACGCCCCGCGCAACGCCGCGCAGGACGATCCGGCCGCCGGCGACGGGGCGGACCGGCGGGTCGAGCCGCAGCACGCCCACCTGGAACCAGGTCGAGCGCAGGCCGAGGCGTCGGCGCAGCTCGTTCGCCTCCACCCTCCGCGCGCCCTTCGCCGTCCGCAGCACGACCTCGGCGACGCGGCCCGAGCGCGAGCGCACGAGCGAGAGGTCGCGCACGCCGCGCACGCCGAGCGGCTTGAGGTCGAGCCGCTTCGGCCCCCAGCGGTGGTGCGGCGAGATCGAGTCGTACGGGTCGGCGACGCCGCGCAGGTACGGGATCCGGGCACTCCAGACGTCGGCGACGTTCGCCGTCCTGCCGCCCGAGGTGGAGTGGTAGTACGTCGTCGCGATCCGGCCGGCGTACGTCAGCACCTGGTTGGCCGTCGCGCCGACGGCGAAGTTCGTCTCGACGGTCTCGGCTCGGACGCCGCCGTAGACCTGGCTCCGCTGGTCGTCGTAGAGGTCGAAGAGCTTCCCGGGGCGGAGCGTGGCGAGCGTGTACGAACGCGCGACGACCGCCTGCGCGCGCAACGCCCGGGGATGCCAGTCGTGCGGCATCTCGTAGGGGACGACGCCGCGGAGGTAGCGCTCGAGCGTGACCGCGTTCACGACGGACATGCGCCCGCCGCGAGAGCGGACGACGAGCGCCCCGCGGTAGGGACGGCCGTCGAGCGACACCGGCTGTGCGCCGGCGACGACGCGGACCGGGCTCGCGAGCCCACGGAGCTTCGGCCCCAGCGCGAGACGTCCGCGGACGAGGCGCTTGCGCCCGCGGGCGTCGACGAGGCGGAAGGACGTGCGCGAGGAGACGGTGACCCGCTTGCGGCCTGCGGCGAGCAGCACGCGCACCTCGCGCGGCTTCACGCGCTCGAGCCGTGTCCCCGGGTAGTAGTGCGCGAGGATGCGGCCGTAGCGCCACCCGTGGGCGGCGAAGCCCTGGGCGCCGTACTGGGACATCCCCACGCCGTGCCCCCACCCCCGGCCCGACACGATGAAGACGGGAGACGCGCTGGCAGCCGCGGGTACGGCGAGCACGAGGGCCGCGAGGACGAGCGTTCGCCGCATCGGCCGGGGAGGGTAGCGTTCGCGCCCGTGCTCCGGAGGGTGCTCGTCGCCAACCGCGGGGAGATCGCGCTCCGGGTCTTCCGGGCCTGCCGCGCGCTCGGGCTCGAGGCCGTCGCGGCGGTGGCGCCGGACGACCGAGAGGCGCTGCACGCGCGCGAGGCGGACGCGGTGGCGGAGGTGCCGTCGTACCTGGACGCCCCCGGGATCGTCGCCGCTGCGGGCGCCGCGGGCGCCGACGCGGTTCACCCCGGCTACGGCTTCCTGGCGGAGAGCGCCGACTTCGCGGAGGCGGTCGAAGCGGCCGGCCTCACGTGGGTCGGGCCGCCGGCGCACGCGCTCCGGCGCGGAGGCGACAAGCTCGAGGCGAAGCGGATCGCACGCGAGGCGGGGGTGCCGGTGCTCCCGGAGGGCGACGCAGCGGTTGTCGGCTTCCCGCTCGTGGTCAAGGCGGCGGCGGGCGGCGGCGGCCGCGGCATGCGCGTCGTCCGAGATCCGGCCGAGCTCGACGACGCGCTCGCGGCCGCGCGGCGCGAGGCGGAGGCGGCGTTCGGCGACGGGCGCGTCTTCTGCGAGCGCTACGTCGACCGTCCGCGGCACGTCGAGATCCAGATCCTCGCCGACGCCCAGGGAACCGTTCTGGCACTCGGCGAGCGCGAGTGCTCGATCCAGCGCCGCCACCAGAAGGTGCTCGAGGAGTCGCCGTCACCGGCCGTCGACCCCGCGCTCCGGGCGCGGATGAGCGAGGCCGCCGTCGCGTTCGCCCGCGCGATCGGCTACCGCAGCGCCGGCACCGCCGAGTTCATGCTCGCCGCCGACGGCTCGTTCTCGTTCCTCGAGCTCAACGGCCGCATCCAGGTCGAGCACCCCGTCACGGAGCTCGTGACCGGCGTCGACCTCGTGCAGGAGCAGCTCCGCGTGGCGGAGGGCCAGGAGCTGCGGCCCCGCGCGTCGGAGCCGCAGGGCCACGCGGTCGAGGTGCGCCTCTACGCGGAGGATCCGCGGACGTTCCTGCCCCAGTCCGGCAGGATCGAGCGCCTCCGGCTCCCCCGAGGCATCCGCGTGGACGCCGGCGTCGCGGAGGGCGACGAGGTCGGGACGCGCTACGACCCGCTCCTCGCGAAGCTGATCGCCCACGGCCCGACCCGCGAGGAGGCGCTCGCCCGGCTCCGCGACGCCCTCGCCGTCACCGAGGTCGCCGGCCTGACGACGAACCTGCCCTTCCTGCGGTGGCTGGTGGCGCACCCCGCGCTCGCGGCCGGCGAGACGACCACGGCGTTCCTGGTCGACCACCCGCCCCTCTCCGAACCGCCGCTTCGCCTCCCGCAGGGGCCGTGGCGCGGCGCCTTCCGCCTGAACCTCCCCGCACCGTCGCCGCAGCCTCCGCCCGACGTCGACGAGGCCGCGCACCACCATCGAGGCGGGGAGACGGGATCGGTCTCGGCGCCGATGCCCGGAACCGTGATCAGGGTGCTGGTGGCGCCCGGCGACCGCGTAGAGGCACGGCAGCCGGTCGCGGTGCTCGAGGCGATGAAGATGGAGACGCCCGTCGTCGCGCCGTACGACGGTACGGTGCGCAGCGTGCACGTCGAGGAGGGCGACGCCGTCGCGGGCGGCACGCTCCTGCTCGAGCTCGAGGACTAGACGGCGCCGGGTGCCGTCGGTGTGGCTGACCGCACCGCTAGCGCCGCGCGAGCGCGAGCCCGGTCAAGATCTCGCGCACGACGCGGTCGGCGACGAGCGCCGTCGGGTCGAGCGACCCGACGAGCTGGGGGCACACCTCCACGACCTCCGCGCCGACGAGCCGCGCGCGACCCGCCACCGCGCGGCAGGCCCAGAGCAGGTCTGCGGCCGACATGCCCCCCGGCTCCGGCGTCCCCGTCCCCGGCGCGTGGGCCGGATCGAGCACGTCGACGTCCACGCTGAGGAACGTGGGGCCGTCTCCCACCACCTCGAGCGCCCGTTCGACGCAGGCGCGGATGCCGAGGTCGCGGACGTCGTGCATGAACAGGCTCGTGATCCCACGCTCCGCCTGCCATGCGAACTCCGCCTCGGTCGGCCAGTAGCCGCGGAGGCCCAGCTGGACGTAGCGGCGCGGGTCGACGTGACCGTCCTCGACGAGCCGGTACATGGGAGTGCCGTGGGAGCGCTCGACGCCGAAGACCTCCGTGCCCGTGTCCGTGTGCGTGTCGAAGTGGACGAGGCCGATCGGCCCATGCCGCGCGGCCGCCGCGCGCACGTCGGGCTCGGCGATCGAGTGGTCGCCGCCGAGCACGACCGGAACCGCGCCGGCGTCGACGACCTCCCCGACGAGACGCTCGATCGCCTCGTGCGAGCGCACCGGGTCGGCGGGGAGCACGGGCGCGTCGCCGAAGTCCACGATCCGGAGAACGCGGAAGGCGTCCACGTTCGCCTCCAGGTGCGGCCCCGGCGGGCAGCTCGCGGCCCGGATCGCGCGCGGCCCGAAGCGGGCGCCCGGGCGGTCGGAGACGAGGTCGTCCATCGGGGCGCCGACGATCGCGACGTCGACCCCGGCCAGCTCGGCGGCGTCCTGCGTGTACGGCGCGCCCCCGAACGTCAGCAGCCCGGCGTAGTCGGGCTTGTCGTCGTGGCCGTACGCCTCCCGCCAGCGCGCGACGGGGTCGATCACCGCGCGAAAGCGACAAAGTGACAGTCTGTTACTTGTCGGCTCGACCGCCGAGCGCCCACCGGCCGCGACGGGGGCAAGCCGTTCACGGCGGCGGGATTACGGCGGGAAACCGACAAAGCAACAGTCTGTTACTTGTCCCGTCCAGAAGAGGGTCGGTATGGCTCCTAGAAGAGCTTCTGGAGCTTCATCGCGGCGCCCATGTCGCCCTTGATCTTCAGCTTCCCGGTCATGTACGCGGTCGTCGCGTTCTGCTCGCCGGCGACGATCTTCTCGAACGTCTCCTGCGACGCGGCGATCGTCGTGTCGGCCTCGTGCGCCCCGTCCTCGACGCTCACCGCGCCGTCGTCGACGCGCACCGTCCACTGGCCGGCGCCCTCCACGTCGAACACGTAGGAGTTCGTCATTCCCGCGGTCTTCGCCGGATCGACCCGGCTCGGAAGCTCGTCGAAGAACGAACGTACGCTGTCGGCACCCATCGGTCTCTCCTCCTGTCGTCGGTGCGGCGAGCCTACCCGCTAGGGCACGACCAGCTCCGGCTCGATCCGCTGCCCGGCGCGGCTGGACGGAAGCCGCAGCCCCAGCGCGAGCGCGACGAGCGGTGCGGCAGCGCAGATCCAGAGCGCGCGGTCGAGGTCGATCCGATCGGCGAGCGCCCCGAGCGCGACCGCTGCAACCCCGCCGAGGCCGATCGAGAGCCCGATCGAGAGGCCCGACGCGAGCCCGATGCGGCTCGGCAGGTATTCCTGCGACATCACCATCGTGACCCCGAACGTGCCGATCACGCACACCCCGACGAGCGCGAGCGCGACCGCGCCGACCGCCTCGCCGGCGAGGAGGTAGACGGCGACGAGCGGCCCGGTCGCCGCGACGCTGCCGACGAGCACCGGACGGCGGCCGATCCGGTCGGCCGCGGGGCCCGCGGCGAGCGTCCCGACCCCTCCGGCGAGCAGCATCAGCGCGAGCAGCCGGTTCCCGTACGCCTCCGAGTGGCCCTGCGCGACCTCGTAGAGCGGGACGAACGAGATCAGGCCGAACCAGGCGAGGCTGCGGAAGCCGACCACGGCGAGCAGCAGGGCGAGCGCCCTCGGTCGGTCCTGCCCCTCACGGCGCCGGGCGGGCCCGCTCCGGCCCGGGTCGAACGAGAGCAGGAACGGCGTCAGGAGGACGAGCGCCGCGGCGGCCGCGAGCGGCGGCAGCGCCAGGAGCAGGCCGCCGCCGAGGCCGAGCGTGACGACGACCGCGGTCGCGGCCAGCGGCCCCAGCGCGAAGCCCACGTTGCCCCCGATCGAGAACAGCGACATCCCGCTCGCACGCCGGTCGCCGCTCGCGTACGCGGCGAACTTCGAGCCCTCCGGGTGGTAGGCCGCCACGCCGAGACCGGAGACCGCGACCGCGACGAGCAGCAGCCAGTAGGACGGCGCGACCGGTGCGAGCCCGATCCCGACGCCGGCCAGCACGAGCCCGCCGGGGAGCAGCCAGATCGCACCGCGGCGGTCGGACCAGAGCCCGAACAGCGGCTGCACGACCGAGGAGGCCACCGCCCAGACGAGCATCACGGCGCCGGCGGCGGTGTACGAGAGGTCGAACTCGTCGACGAGGAACGGGAGCAGCGCAGGCACGGAGCCGCTCGCGAAGTCGGTCGCGAGGTGCCCTGACGAGAGCGTCGCCAGCGCGCGCGTGTCGAGCCCGCGCGCGTTCGGCCGCCCGCCCACGGGCGGGGAGGCTACCGGCGGGAGCCGCTACGCGGGCGCCGGCTGGAAGGCGGCGACGAGCGCCAGCGAGAGCTCGTGCTGGAGCCGGCAGATCTCCAGCCGGTTCCGCTCGAGCGCCTCGCGGTCGGCGGCGGCCGCACGGAGCGTCTGCCGCTCTCCGACGAGCCGCTGGATCCGCTCGCGCAGCGCGTCCACGCTGCCGGGGTCCGCGTAGGTGATGTCGAGCTGGGCCGCCATCGTGCTCGCCTTGATCATCGGGCCCTCCGGTCTGGGACGCGACACCCGAAATGGGGGTCCGGTGGGGACGGAGGCTAGGTCGACGGTCGGCTACCATCGCGCCGCCGTGGACCTCGACCTCACACCCGAGCACGAGCTCGTCCGCCGGACGGTGAGGGAGTTCGCCGAGGAGCGCGTCGCTCCTCTCGCGGAGGAGCTCGACCGGGAGGGCCGGTTCCCGACGGAGCTGGTGGCGGAGCTGGCCGAGCTCGGCCTGATGGGGATGCCGATCCCGGAGGAGTACGGGGGCGGCGGCACCGACACCGTCTCGTACGCGATCGCGGTCGAGGAGCTGACCCGCGTGGACTCGTCGGTGGCGATCACGGTCGCCGCGCACACCTCGCTCGGGACGATGCCGATCCTCCTCTTCGGCTCCGAGGAGCAGAAGCGCGAGTGGCTGCCCGACCTTGCGTCCGGGCGGCGCCTGGCGGCGTTCGGGCTCACGGAGCCGGGCGCCGGCTCCGACGCGGGCGCGACCCGCACCACCGCCGAGCTCCGCGACGGGTCGTGGGTCGTCAACGGCTCGAAGATCTTCATCACGAACGCCGGCACCGAGCTCAGCTGGGGGGTGACGATCACCGCGCGCACGGGCCCGGACGAGATCTCGAACCTCGTGATCCCGAACGGGACGCCCGGCTACGGCATCTCGCCGCCGATGAAGAAGCTCGGCTGGCGCGCCTCCGACACGCGGGAGCTGTCGTTCGAGGACTGCCGGGTGCCCGAGGAGAACCTGCTCGGGCCCCGCGGCGAGGGGTTCCGGCAGTTCCTCGAGATCCTCGACGGCGGCCGCATCTCGGTCGCCGCGATGGGCGTGGGGCTCGCGCAGGGCGCCTACGACCTCGCCGCAGCCTACGCGCGCGAGCGGGAGCAGTTCGGGCGGCCGATCGCGCGCTTCCAGGCGGTGCAGTTCCAGCTCGCCGACATGGCGACCGAGATCGAAGCCGGGCGCGCGCTCGTCCTCAAGGCGGCGTGGCTCAAGGACCAGGGCCGGCCGTTCGCGAAGGAGGCGGCGATGGCGAAGCTCTACACCGGGCTGCTGTCGAACCGGGCGGTGAACGCGGCGCTCCAGCTCCACGGCGGCTACGGGTTCATGGAGGAGTCGCCGATCTCGCGGCTGTACCGCGACCAGAAGATCCTCGAGATCGGCGAGGGCACGAACGAGGTGCAGCGGATGGTCGTCGCGCGGCACCTCGGCCTCTGAGCCGCATCAGGCGCGCACGGGCCGGAACTCGACCACCGGCGAGTCGCGCAGCGCCGTCGTGCAGCCGCCGACGGCGTAGATGCCGCCGTCGACGTGGAACAGCTGCAGCGCGTGGCGCGTGACCGTCGGCACCGGCCCTTGCCGCCAACGTCCCGCCCGGGCGTCGTAGACCTGGTACGTCGACTCCCAGAGCGCGTGGATCTCGTCGCCGGCGACGGTCGCGCCGAGGAGCTCCATCGGCCGCGGCATCGCCGGCCCCGCCCGCCACGTCCCCGAGCGCGGGTCGAGGATGCGCACGTCGTGCAGCACCTCCTCGCCGCGGCGGCCGCCGAGCACCCACAGCTCTCCGCCGAAGGCGACGGCGCCGAAGGCGTGCATCGGCACGGGCAACGGCGGACCCTCCTCCCACCGGTCGGCCGCGGGGTCGTACACGAACACCTCGCGGCGCTCCCGACCCTCGTGGTAGCCGCCGAGCACCCAGATGCGCCCGTCGAGCGCCACGGCAGCGTGGTTGAAGCGCGGCTCGGGCAGCGGCGCGCGTGGCGCCCACGTGCGCGTCCCGGGGTCGAAGGCCCAGACCGCGGCGGTGTTGCCGGCGGCGGTCGTGCCGCCGACCACGTAGAAGCGCCCGCCGGCCGACGCGCC
>DATHTC010000444.1:0-2507 GCA_035463735.1 Gaiellaceae bacterium
AGCAGCCCCATCGGGATGAAGAACATGTTCGCGACGCTGTGCTCGAAGCCCGCCGCGACGAAGGCCGCGATCGGCGGGATCACCGCGAGGATCTTGTCCGTCGTCGTCCGGGCGCCGTAGGTGAGCCAGACGGCGAGGCAGACGAGCGCGTTGCAGAGCGCGCCGAGCGCGATCGCCTGCACGAACCCGAGCCCGGTCTTGCCGTTCGCGATCGAGAGCGCCGCCGCCCCGACCTGGCCGCCGCCGAACTCGTACTGCTTCCCGATGAAGACGAGCAACACTGTGCCGAAGGCACCCACGAAGTTGCCGACGTAGACGAGGCCCCAGTTGCCGAACATGCGCAGCGTCGAGACGCGGCGGCTTGCCCACGCCATCACGATCAGGTTGTTGCCGGTGAAGAGCTCGGCGCCGGCGACGACGACGAGGATCAGGCCGAGCGTGAAGGCGAGCCCCGCGAGCAGGCGCACCACGCCGTAGGGCAGCTCGGCCCCGCCGGCGGCCACGGTGGTCGCGAACACGGCGCCAAGCGCGATGAACGCGCCCGCGAGGATCGCGAGCACGAACACGTTCAGCGGGTGCATGCCGGCCTTCGTGACGCCGAGGCCCTCCGCCTTCCGCGCCACCTCGGGCGGCGGGATCGCGTCGAGGCCGGCGGGAGTGAAGCCGGGGGCGGGTGCGGGCGGCGGCCCGTCGCGGTGCGGGACGATCGTCGTCATGCCTTCTCCATCCGGACCGCGCACGCCTTGTACTCGCCGGTACCCGTGCGCGGGTCCATCGCGTCGTTGGTGAGCCAGTTCGCGTTCGCCTCGGCCCAGTGGAGCGCCATCCAGACGACGCCGGGCAGCACACGCTCCCCGATCGCCGCACGCGCCACCAGCGACCCGCGGCGGCTCGTCAGGCGCACGGGGTCGCCGTCGCCGATCCCGAGCGCGCCCGCGTCCTCCGGGTTGACCTCGACGAACGCCTCCTCCTGCTTCTCCACGACCGCGGGGACGCGGCGTGTCATCGAGGAGGTGTTGTAGTGGTAGAGCGTCCTGCCGGTCGAGAGCACGAGCGGGTACTCCGCGTCGGGCTCCTCGGCCGGCGGGTGGTAGTCCACGCAGTGGAAGAGCCCGCCGCCCTCGCGCGCCGGGCCGCCGGCGTGGAGGAACGGGGTGCCGGGGTGCCCGGGCTCGGGGCACGGCCACTGCACGCCGTTCTCCTCGAGGGCGGCGTAGCTCATCCCGGCCCACGGCGGGGCCAGGCTGCGGAACTCGTCCCAGATCTCCTGCGGCGACTCGTAGCTCCAGTCGGCCCCCATCGCGTTCGCGAGCGCCTGGAGGATCTGCCAGTCCGGCTTCGCCTCGCCGGGCGACGGCACCGCTGCGCGCACGCGGCTGACGCGCCGCTCGGTGTTCGTGAAGGTGCCGTCCTTCTCCGCGAACGAGCCGGCGGGGAGGACGACGTCGGCGTACCGGCGCGCGGTCTCGTGGAGGAAGAGGTCCTGGCAGACGAGGAAGTCGAGCTTGCCGAAGCCGTCCAGCACGTGGCTCGCGTTCGGGTCGCTGTGCGCCGGGTCCTCGCCGACGAGCAGCATCCCGTGGATTCGCCCGTCGTGCATGCCCTCGACCATCTGGTCGAGGCGCAGGCCCGGCGTCTCGGGCACCTCGACGCCCCATGCGGCGGAGAACTTCGCCCGATTCTCGGCCGACTCGACCGGCTGGTAGCCGGGGAGGTAGAGCGGGTTGCAGCCGGCGTCGGCGGCGCCCTGGACGTTGTTCTGGCCGCGCATCGCGTACAGGCCCGTCGACGCGTAGCCGAGGTGGCCCGTCGCGAGGACGAGGTTCGCGAGGGCCCAGACGTTCTCGACTGCGTGCGCGTGCTCGGTGATCCCGAGCGTGTAGAAGATCTGCGCCTTCGGCTCGCGGGCGTACTCGCGCGCAGTCTCGCGGATCGCCTCGGCGGGCACGCCTGTCACGCGCTCGGCCTCCTCCGGCGTGTACGCCTTGACGTGCTCGCGGATCGCCTCGACGCCCTCCGTGTGGTCGCGGACGTACTCGGCGTCCTCGAGCCCCTCCGCGAAGATGACGTGCAGCATCGCGTTCAGCAGCCACACGTCGGTGCCCGGCTTGAGCTGGAGGTGGCGCGTGGCGAGCTTCGTCAGCCAGATCGCGCGTGGGTCGGCGACGACGAGGGTGGCGCCGTCCCGCACCGCCTTCTTCATCCGCAGCGCCGCCACCGGGTGCGCTTCCGTCGTGTTCGAGCCGATCACGAACAGGAAGCGGGCGTCCTCGACCTCCGGGAGGGAGTTGGTGCTGGCGCCTCTGCCGAACGACCTGACCAGGCCGTAGAGGGTCGGGGCGTGTCAGGTGGCCTCGCACGACTGGATCGAGTTCGTCTCGAACCGTGTGCGGCCCAGCTTCTGGGTGAGGAAGGTCTCCTCCAGCGTCAGCCGCGCGGCGGCGACGACGCCGAGCGCCTGCGGCCCGTGGCGCCGCTTCACCTCCAGGAGGCCGGCGGCGGCGGCG
>DATHTC010000445.1:0-8553 GCA_035463735.1 Gaiellaceae bacterium
CGGACCTTCGCCTCCGGCGTGAGCGAGTAGAGGTCGCGGATGTGGGTGAACAGGTCGGTGTACGTGGCCGGGTTCGAGCGCGGCGTGCGGCCGATCGGCTTCTGGTCGATGTCGATCACCTTGTCGAAGCACTCGATCCCCACCACCCGGTCGTGGGCGCCGGGCTTCGCGCGCAGCTTGTGCAGCCGGTTGGCGAGCGCCTTGTAGACGATCTCGTTCACGAGCGTCGACTTCCCGGAGCCGGACACGCCGGTGACGCACACGAACTTCCCGATCGGGAAGTCGACGTCGATCGCCTTCAGGTTGTGCTCGCGCGCGCCGCGGACGCCGAACGTGCCGCGGTCGTCCTCGCGCCGCTCGGGGATCGCGATCTCGCGCTTCCGGGAGAGGAACGCCCCCGTGACCGACCCCTTCGTGCGCGCGACCTCGTCCGCCGTGCCCTCGGCGACGACCTCGCCGCCGTGCTCCCCCGCGCCCGGCCCCATGTCGACGAGCCAGTCCGAGCTTCGCATCATCTGCTCGTCGTGCTCGACGACGACCACGGTGTTGCCGAGGTCGCGCAGCCGCTCGAGCGTCCCGATCAGCTTGTCGTTGTCGCGCTGGTGGAGGCCGATCGACGGCTCGTCGAGGATGTAGAGCACGCCGACGAGCTGGCTCCCGATCTGCGTCGCGAGGCGGAGGCGCTGCGCCTCGCCGCCGGACAGCGTCGCCGCGGCGCGGTCGAGGTCGAGGTAGCCGACGCCGACGTCGTCGAGGAAGCGGAGCCGCTCGCGGATCTCCTTCAGGATCCGGTCGCCGATCAGGTGCTCGGTCGGCGTCAGCTCCAGGCCGGCGACGAACTCGAGCGCGCGGGTCACGGACAGCTGCGTGAACTGGTGGACGTTCAGCCCGCCCACGGTGACCGCGAGCACCTCCGGCTTCAGCCGCGCGCCCTTGCAGACGGGGCACGGGCGGAAGCTCATGTACTCCTCGATCCGCTCGCGCTGGGTCGAGGAGTCCGTCTCCCGGTAGCGGCGCTGGAGGCTCGACACGATCCCCTCGAAGGCGAGCATGTACGCGCGGCGCCGGCCCATCCGGTTGCGGTACGTGACGTACACGCGCTCGCCGTCGGTGCCGTAGAGGAAGCGATTCTGCTGCTCCTCCGTGAGGTCCTGCCAGGGCGTGTCGAGGTCGATCTCGTACCGGTCGGCGACGGCCTGGATGACGGACTCGTAGAAGGAGCTGTTCCCCACCGACCAGGGGACGAGCGCCCCCTCGCCGATCGACAGGCTCGGGTCGGGGACGAGCAGGTCGGGGTCGATCTCCTGCTGCGCGCCGAGGCCCGTGCAGCGCGGGCAGGCGCCGTGGGGGCTGTTGAAGGAGAAGATGCGCGGCTGGAGCTCGGGAAGGCCGAGGCCGTGCTCTGGGCAGGCGAAGTTCTCGGAGAAGAGCAGCTCCTCGCCGTCGATCACGTCCACGAGGACGAGGCCTTCGGCCAGCCGCGCCGCCGCCTCGACCGACTGCGCCAGGCGCGTGCGCAGGTCGGCCTTCATCACCAGCCGGTCGACGACGACCTCGATCGTGTGCTTGAACTTCTTGTCGAGCTCGATCTCCTCCTCGAGCAGGCGCTGCTCGCCGTCGACCTTCACCCGCGTGAACCCCTCGCGGCGGAGCTCGTCCAGGAGGTCGCGGTACTCGCCCTTGCGGTCGCGGACGACCGGGGCGTTGACGGTGAAGCGCGTCCCGTCCGGGAGCTGGAGGATCTGGTCGACGATCGCGTCGAGGCTCTGGCCGGCGATCGGGCGCCCGCAGATCGGGCAGTGCGGGTGGCCGATGCGCGCGAACAGGAGGCGCAGGTAGTCGTAGATCTCCGTGACCGTGCCGACGGTCGAGCGCGGGTTGCGGCTCGTGGTCTTCTGGTCGATCGAGATGGCGGGGCTGAGGCCGTCGATGTGGTCGACGTCCGGCTTCTCCATCATCTGGAGGAACTGGCGCGCGTACGCGGAGAGGGACTCGACGTAGCGGCGCTGGCCCTCGGCGTAGATCGTGTCGAACGCCAGGCTCGACTTCCCGGAGCCGGAGAGCCCGGTGATGCAGATCAGGCGGTTCCGCGGCAGGCGGACGGTGATGTCCTTGAGGTTGTGCTCGCGGGCGCCGTGGACGACGAGCTCGTCGGCAGCCATGCAGCGAAGCAGTGTAGCCGTCGAACGTGTGTTCGTCCAGGGCTGCGAAGGCCGCCGTAGGCAAGGCCTCGCGACGAGGCGGAGCGGTCGCTCCTCCGAGGTCCGTTGCAGGGACAGACACCGCTTGACGTCGCGTCGCTGTCAGAGCCGGTAGACGAGGGCATCCAACGTGCGCACGGGCGGAGCCCCGACTGCGGCCTCGACCATCCGGCGCGCGCGTCCTCGCGTGCCGGGCGTGACGACCACAACGTCCACGTCGTGCGTCGCCAGGAATCTGCGGAGCCGGGGTGCGGCGACCGTGCCGAGGCCCAGTCCTTCGTACACGTCTCGCCAGCGGTCCTCCGATGGCGTCACGCGCAGCCCGAAGTGGCCGCCGACCATTCGGAACCGGAACGAGGTCTCCGCTTGCCACAGCATCGACCATCCGGCCGGGCCATAGGGAAGCACGAGCGCGGTCGAGCCGCTCGGCAGGTGGCGCTCGTCGCCACCGCGTTCGAAGAACGCCGGCCGTGGGACGTCCGACGACCATCGGTCGAGGTGGAGGTTCGGCAGCGTCGCGGCGACACCGGCGAGGACGAGCAGCCAGCGGACCGTGCTGCGGCGGTCGCTCAATGCGAGCGCGACCAGGAGGCCGGCGAAGAGCGCCGCGTACAGCGTCAGCCGCGCCGGCAGCGCCGATCCCACGACCGGCACCCTCGCAACGAGCGTCCACGGCGCCGGCACGAGGACCTCGCCGGCGACTCTGACGCGTGTCCCGAGCGACAGCACGACGGCCGACAGGAACATCGCCAACAGCAGCACGCGAGGACGCGACAGCGGCCGTCGCAGCGCTGCCAGCGCGACGAGAGCGAGCAGTGGCAGGCCGAGATACGCGCCCTGCTCAACAGGCGACGCGGTGAAGCGCTCCGCAATCGAGGAGGCGCCCGGCGGCGCCAGCCACGTGCGCCCCGTCGGCACAACGTAGCCGAGCAGGTCGACCGACTCGAAGAACGGCGACCGGGCAGGCGCTGCGGCGTCCGAGACGACTGCGTAGACGAGCACGGGAGCGAGCACGACGAGCGCCGCGAGGCCCGCGACGGTCGACTCGAGGAGCGTCGGCCAGACGGCCGATCGGCCGAAGACGACCGCTCCCGCTCCTGCCGCGACACCGCCGAGCACGACGAGGCTGAACACGATCTGCGGCAGGATCAGGAACTGCGCCACGAGCAGCGCCGCGAGCGCGGCGACGAAGCGTGAGCGGCCCAGATCACCGGTGTACCGACGAACGACGACGTAGGGGACAAGCGGCACGAGCGCGACGAAGGCGAGCGGTAGATGGCCGAGGAGACGTGCGAGCTCGTAGCTTGAGAAGCCGTAGACGTACCCGCCGGCAAGCGAAGGCCAGAACCGGCCCGTCAGATGCTCGGCGAGGACGAACGCGGTCGAAGCGGCGAGCGCCGGGGCCAGGAGTATGAGCACGTTGTACGTCGCGACGTGGCCGATGAGCGCCGTGAGCGGAGCTGCCGCCAGCCCGAGGCCGCCGCCGCCGGTGCCGAGGCCGAAATCGAATCCGTGCGGGACCCACGCGACGTCAACATGCAGCGGGTTCCGCCCGTGCCGGATCGTCCAGGGCCACCATTCGAACGACCACATGTACAGCGTCTTGTCGGCACCGTCGTCTCCAACGACGCGCGTCGACGGATGCACGAGCACGTCACGGCCAAAAAGGCCGACAGAGGCGGCGAGATACACGAGGAACGCCCCGGCGACTGCTCGCACGCGCGCAGCTTCTCCCAGCATGTGGAACGCTGTCGAGCGCGCCGTCGGGCCATCGCGCGCGAGGGAGACATCTGCAGGGGACGCGGCGTCGCGAGGCCGCCCGCGGGCCGCGGATTCCGGCGCTACAGCGTCAGCAACCGGCGCAGGGTCGCGCCGCCGTCGCCGTCCCGCTCCGCGAGCAGCACGTGGATCCCCGGCGGCAGCGGGGCGCCGCCGTAGAGGCCCTCGAAGGCGCCTGCCACGAGCGACCCGTCGTCGGTGCGGGCGAGGAACCCGTTCGCCGGCAGCCCGTAGCCGTCGACGACCACGCGCTGCGGTGACGGGTTGGCCAGCACCGAGTACGTGCCCCAGCGCGTCTCCGTGAGCCCGTTCTCGAGTCGCCGGAACGAGTCCGGGCGCCGTCCCGCCGAGCGCGGCCCGAGCGCGCGCTGCAGCGCGGACACGAGCGCCGGCCACGGCGCGTCCAGCGTCCGGTCGCGCTCGTCCCAGCGCACGGACCCCACCAGCCCGAACGACACGTTCCAGCGGAGCACCTCGAGGTCCTCCGTCAGCGTCGCCGGGAAGAGGTCGTGGTGGTACGCGAGCACCTTGTCGCCGAACAGGAACGGCCCGAGCGGCCACGGCTCCCAGTTCCCCTCGCCGAACAGCGCGGCGGTCTCGTCGTGCTCCCGCGCGAGCATGAGCGCGCTCCCGTGGAAGCCCGCCGCCGACCGCGCGAGACGGTCCCACCCGTCCTCCACCATCACGCACCGGTCGGGGTGGCGGGCGAGGAGCGCCAGCCACCCGTCCGCGTACGCGAGCGGCGACGGCGAGGCGGGATTGAAGTCCGCGAGCCAGGGCCGCGCGCCGACCTGGTCGAGGAACACGCAGTCCGCCGGCACGTCGCGTCCCCACTCGGCGAGTGCGGCGTCGTAGCGCCGGACCACCTCCTCGGCGAACGGCGAGACGACGAGCCCGCCGCGCCCCTCCGTGTAGGTGACGTGGACAGGCCGGCCGGCCGCGTCGAGCACGGCGACGGTCTTCGGGTCGACGCCGCGCAGCGCGGCGCCGTCGTCGTCCCACCAGCTCAGGTTGAGGTAGGGCATCACCGCAGACCCCGCCTCCCGCACCCGTCCGAGGGCGGCGACGAACTCGTCTGCCGTCCCGAGCGACGGGTCGGGCGGGAGGAAGTCCGGCGACCCCTCGTCGTGGCCGCCGGGCTGAAACGAGACGGGGTGGAGCAGCACCGGGACCGGCAGCCGCTCGACGCCGCTCCCCCAATCGCGGAAACGCCCCAGCCCGGCGCGCGCGTCCGCCTTCACGAGCGGCGCCCGCACGAGGAGCTCCGACGCCACTCCGAGCTTCTCCCTGACGGAGGGGTACCGCGCGATGCCCGTCGCCTCCCGGTAGCCCGCCAGCGTCTGCTCCACGGGGCGGCCGACGTCGATCCGTACCGGCGGGCTCGTCCAGACGCCGCCGTCGACGATCCACGTCTGGAACGCATGGCGGACGCAGAAGACGGCGCCGGAGCAGGGATCCGGCGGCGCCCCCCGCACGAACCCGAGGCGCACGGGCCGCGGCGCGGCGTCGAGGCCCGCCACCGCAAGGTGGGAGCGGCCGACGTCGACGGCGAGGAAGTCCGCGATCGCCCACCGGGACGGGTAGATCCGCATCGTGTTCCGCTCGCCGGCGAAGAAGCCCGGCCCGAGCCGGATCCCCGGGAGGTACGTCGGCGAGTAGCCGGCCTGGGCGGCCGCGACCGGCACGAGCAGGTCTGTGGGAAGGGACACCTCCCGGATCACGCCGCGGCGCCCGTTCTCGAGCCGCAGCCGGACGTCGATCGCGCTCTCGCGGAGGAGCAGCGTCACGATCGCGCGCACCGGGCGCGGCGTGCTGCGGGTGCCGTCGTAGCGCAGCTCCAGCCTCCGCGCACGCGGCGCCCATCGGTACGAGAACCCGCCCCGCCGGCGCGCGACCGCACAGCCGTCGGTGGACGCCGTCCACGCCACCGCGTCCGCCCGCCACCAGCAGCCGGCGCTCCCGGCCACGAGCTGCGTCCCCGTCCGCACGTCCCGCAGCTCGAGCAGCGAGCCGTCGCGACGTGAGAGCACGAGCCGGTAGGAGGGGGTCGAGACGACGAGCCGCGCGCCGGGTCGCTCGTCGACCCGGACCGGCGACCGGGCGGCGACGGCGGACGGCGCCGCCGCCAGGGCGACGGCGGCGGCGACCGGGGCAGCGAGGGCTGCAGCGCGCACGGCCGCAAGTCTGCCTGCGCACGGCGACGCCGCCTACCCCGACGTCAGAGCGCGGCGACCCGCTCGAGCGCGCGGACGAGCTCGCCGAGCTGCTCGCCCTTCTCCGTCAACCGGTACTCGGCGGCCGGCGGCCGCGTCGGCAGCACCTTCCGCTCGAGCACGCCCGCCTCCTCGAGCTCCGACAGGCGCTGGGCGAGCGTGCGCGGCGGCACCGAGCCGAGAATCTGCTTGAACTCGTTGAAGCGGAGCGCGCCCGAGTGCGCGGCGTAGAGGATCGAGAGCAGCCACCGACGCTCGAGGAGGTCCGCGGCGCGGCGGACCTCCTCGGGCATCGGCTTGCAGCTCCGGCAGCGCGACATCGCCCGCGCCTCCCGCCCCTACGCCGCGAGCGGCGCGTCGGAGACGCGGGCGGGCGCGAGCGCGAGCCCCAGCACCTCGTCGAGGCTCATCACCGGGTGGAACCGCATCTCCTCGCGAACGTCCGCGGGCACGTCCTCGAGGTCGGCCCGGTTCCGTTCGGGCAGCACCACGTCCGTCAGCCCCGCGGCGTGCGCGGCCAGCACCTTCTGCTTGAGGCCGCCGATCGGGAGCACGCGACCCTGGAGCGTGACCTCGCCCGTCATCCCGACCGTGTGGCGCACGGGCCGTCCCGTGAGCAGCGACGCGAGCGCGGTCGCCATCGTGATCCCGGCGCTCGGTCCGTCCTTCGGGATCGCGCCGGCGGGCACGTGGAGGTGGAAGTGCCGGCCGTCGAAGTTCGACTCGTCGAGTCCGAGCTCCTCCGCGTGCGCGCGCACGTACGACAGCGCGATCCGCGCCGACTCCTTCATCACGTCGCCGAGCTGGCCGGTGAGCGTGAGCCCCTCGCCCTTCATCGCCGTCGCCTCGACGAAGAGGACGTCGCCGCCCGTGCCGGTGACGGCGAGGCCAGTCGCGACGCCCGGGACGGCCGTCCGCTCCGCCGCCTCGCGGAAGAACTTCTGGCGGCCGAGCGCGTCGCGCACCTCGTCGAGCCCGAGCACGACCGGCGCCTCGGCCCGGCCCGCCGCGATGCGCGTCGCCGTCTTGCGCAGCAGCGTGCCGAGCTCGCGCTCGAGCTGGCGGACGCCCGCCTCGCGCGTGTACTCGCTGACCACGAGCTCCAGCAGCTCGTCCGAGATCTCGACCTCGTCCTCGTGGAGCCCGTTCCGCTCGCGCTGGCGCGGCCACAGGTAGCGCTGCGCGATCGCGACCTTCTCGTCCACCGTGTAGCCGTCGAAGCGGATGATCTCCATCCGGTCGAGCAGCGGCCCCGGGATCGTGTCCGCGAGGTTCGCCGTGGCGATGAAGATCACCTCCGAGAGATCGAGCTCGACGTCGAGGTAGTGGTCGCGGAACGAGTGGTTCTGCGCCGGGTCGAGCACCTCGAGGAGCGCCGACGACGGGTCGCCGCGCCAGTCGGCGCCGACCTTGTCGACCTCGTCGAGCAGGATCACGGGGTTCACCGTCCCGGCGTCGCGCAAGGCGCGCACGAGGCGGCCCGGGAGCGCGCCGATGTAGGTGCGGCGGTGGCCGCGAATCTCGGCCTCGTCGCGAACGCCGCCGAGCGACATGCGCACGAACTCGCGGTTGAGCGCGCGCGCGATCGACTCGCCGATCGACGTCTTGCCGGTGCCGGGCGGGCCGATCAGGGTCAGGATCGCGCCCGAGCGCCGGTCCTCCTCGATCCCGCGCTCCTGCCGCAGCTTGCGCACGGCCAGGTACTCGACGATCCGGTCCTTCACGTCGTCGAGCCCGTGGTGGTCGGCGTCGAGCACCTCGCGCGCGTGCGCCGGGTCGAGCCGCTCCTCGGACCGCGTTCCCCACGGCACCGCGAGCAGCCAGTCGAGGTACGTGCGGATCACGGAGGACTCGGCGCCCTGCTCGCCGATCCGCTCGAGCCGCGAGAGCTCCCGCTCCGCCTGCTCGCGCACGGCCTCGGGCATGTCGAGCTCGGCCAGCTTCTGCCGGTACTCCTCCACGACGGAGGCGTCGTCCTCGCCGAGCTCCTTGCGGATCGAGTCGAGCTGGCGGCGGAGGATGTACTCCCGCTGCTGGCGCTGCGCGCCGCTCTCCACGTCCTCGCGGATGCGCCGGCGGATCTGCAGCTCGGCGAGGCGCTCGCGCTGAAACGCGATCGCGAGGCGCAGGCGCTCGACGACGTCGAGCGTCTCGAGCAGCTCGACCTTCTGCTCGAAGGTCAGGTCGGGGGAATAGCCGCAGGTGTCGGCGAGCGTCCCGGGCTCGGTGATCGAGCGGACGAAGCGCGCGATCGAGCCGTCGTCGCCGCGCAGCTCGAGGATCTCCTCGACGACGGCGCGGTACTCGCGCTCGGCGACGCGCGTGCGGCCGTCGACCGGGATGTCGTCGGGATGCTCGGC
>DATHTC010000446.1:0-2394 GCA_035463735.1 Gaiellaceae bacterium
GGTCGCGGACGTCGGCGTCCTCGTCCCGATCGCGGTTGCGCTCATCGTCGGAAACGGTCTCTCGCCGACGGCCGTGCTCCTCCCCGCGGCGCTGCTCTACCTCGTGGTGTCCGTGCTCTACCGGCTGCCGGTGCCGGTGCAGCCGCTGAAGGCGCTCGGCGCGATCGCGATCGCGAAGGGGCTCGGCGCGGACGAGGTCGCGGCCGCCGCGCTGCTGCTCGGCGCCGTGTTCGTCGTGCTCGGAGCGACCGGCATCGTCGACCTCGCAGCCCGCGTCTTCCCGCGTGCGGTAATCCGAGGCGTCCAGCTGACCGTGGGACTGTTGTTCCTGAAGATCGCCTGGGAGCTCGTCGCCGATCCCCCCTCCGCGTTCGAGCCGTACGCCGCCTCGGCGCGCTGGCTCGTGCCGCTGGGGGTGCTCGTCGTCGCGGCTGCCGTCCTGCTCCGGCGCCGCCCGGTCGCGCTCGTGCTCGTCTCAGGCGGCGCAGTCGTCGCCCTCGCGCGCACGGCGGGGGAGCTCGACCTCGGACCGTCCGCGATCGCGGCACCGTCCCTCGACGCCGCGACCTTCTGGACGGCCTTCACCGTGCTCGTGATCCCGCAGCTCCCGCTCTCGTTCGCCAACTCGTGCCTCGCCACCGCCGACGCAGCCCGGACGTACTTCGGCGAGCGCGCCGCGCGGGTCCGGGCCGGGCGCCTCGCCGCCTCGCTCGGGGGCGCGAACCTCCTCGCGGGCGCGATCGCGGGGATGCCCGTCTGCCACGGCGCCGGCGGCCTCACCGCTCACGTCGCCTTCGGAGCCCGCACCGGCGGCGCGCCGCTCGCGATGGGCGCCGCGCTGCTGGCGCTCGCGCTGGGGGTCGGGGCGGGGCTCGCGACGCTCCTGGCGGCCTTCCCGCTGCCGATCCTCGCCGGGTTGCTGGCCAGCGCCGGCCTCCTGCACATCGCGCTCCTCCGCGACCTCGCCTCGCCGCGGGCGTGGGCGATCGCGATCGGCGTCGGCGTCGTCGGCTTCGCGTGGAACCTCGCCGGCGCCGTCGCGCTCGGCCTCGCGGCGTGGTGGCTCGCGCGACTACTCGAAGAACGTGTCCTCGTGCGCGTACGCCGGCGCGCAGCAGCACAGGAACCGCAGCGGTCCACCCTCTGAGGCGCGGATCTGGTGCCAGGCGCCGGGCGGGATCAGGATCGCGTCGCCGGGCCCGACGGCGCGCCGCTCGCCGTCGACCTCCAGCTCCCCGTCGCCGTCGAGGAGCACGTACAGCTCCTCCGTCAGTGCGTGGTAGTGCCGCTCCGTCGCCTGTCCCGGCTCGAGCCACGCCTCCGCCAGGCTCTGGTTGCGCGCCCCGTGCTCCGCGTCGAGGAGCACGCGGATGGTGGACCCGTCCTTGGTCGTGAACGGCGTCGCATCGTCGCGGGAGCGCACCTCCATCGGACGCAACCGTAGCCGCACACCGGGCGCGCCTCAGCGGCGGTAGGGCCCCGCACCGCCCGCGGCCCGCACCTGCGCCTCCCACAGACGCCGCCGGATCTCGGCGTCGCTCAGATCGAAGCGGCCGAGCGCGCCGCGCGACTGGAGCCGCCGCACGAGCTCCAGGCTCAGCCCGAGGCGCCGCGCGATGAGCTCGGGATCGTTTCGGTGACCGAGGTCGTCGCTCACGGCACTACGCCGCGCTCGACGCCGGCCGGTGGGCGTGACGGGTCCAGACGCGCAGCCGCTCCCGCAGCGCGTACGTCCGCCGTCGCGTCTCGAGGACGCTCGCCGGGCGGCGTCCTTCGCCTGCCCTCCGGGCGTCCCGCCGCAGCACGTCGTGGCGCTCGCGCGCGAGCAGCAGGCGCGTCTCGTGATCCGCGTGCAACATCGCTCTCCTCCTTCGCTTGCCTCTGTGCACCGAGGATGCACGCGCCCGGTCGGGAGGCGGTCGAGCCCCGGTCGAGGCCGGGTCGAGATTCCGCGCGGCACCGTGTAGCGTCGAGGCGTCGTCCGAAGGAGACGGTGTGGAGTTCCGCATGCTCGGACCGCTCGACGTCCTCGACGCGGGCCGCCGCGTGCCGCTCGGCGGCAGCAAGCAACGCGCGCTCCTCGCCGTGCTGCTCCTGCACGCGAACGAGGTCGTCTCCGTCGACCGGCTCGTCGACGAGCTCTGGGGCGACCGGCCGCCCGGCAGCGCCGGAAAGCTCGTCCAGGGCTACGTCTCCGCGCTCCGTCGGCTGCTCGCCGCGGGCGGTGGTCGCGACGGGCCCCTCGAGACCCAGGCGCCGGGATATGCGCTGCGCGTCGGGCCGGACGAGCTCGACCGCTTCGTGTTCGAGCGCCGCGCCGCGGAGGCTCGAGCCGCGGACGGGCAGGAGCTCGCGGCGCGGGGCCTGCGGGCAGCGCTCGCGCTGTGGCGCGGG
>DATHTC010000447.1:0-3250 GCA_035463735.1 Gaiellaceae bacterium
GCGCCCCTCCCGGGGCGGGCGCTCCGGCCGCGTTGCGTCTTCTTCGCGGCCGACGTGGTGTGACGGGCGGGATGCGCCCGCTTCGCGGGCTGCGATCCCGCGCGTCGTTCTTTGGGGGACCCTCGCGGTTCCCCCATGCCCCCTCCCTCCCTGGGTGGGGACAGTCCGCGGACGTGGCTGCGGTGGCACTGCGTGGGCGCTCGGAGCGATACTCCGGGGGCCACGACTGTCTTCCGAAAGGGGCGCTTCCGCGATGTCGGTTCTCATCAAGGGCGGCCGCGTGATCACCGCGGCGGACGACTACGTCGGCGACGTGCTCGTCGAGGGCGAGCGGATCTCGCTCATCGGGGAGTCGCTCGACGTCGACGCCGACCGCGTGATCGACGCGTCCGGCAAGTACGTGCTGCCGGGGTGCGTCGACCCGCACACGCACCTCGACATGCCGTTCGGCGGCACGATCACCGCCGACGACTTCGAGTCCGGGCACACGGCCGCCGCGTTCGGCGGCACCACCTGCCACGTCGACTTCTGCATCCAGCCGCCGGGCACGAGCCTCGGCGACGCCCTCGAGCAGTGGCACGCGAAGGCCAACGGCAACGCGATCATCGACTACGGCTTCCACATCGCCCTCACCGACCTGGACGAGGGCGGCACGCTGGAGGAGCTCGCCTCGCTGCCCGAGCAGGGCGTCACCTCGTACAAGCTGTTCATGGCGTACAAGGGCGCGCTGATGGTCGACGACGAGACGCTCTTCCGCGCGATGGAGGTCGCGGCCGGGTCGGGGGCGCTCGTGATGGTGCACGCCGAGAACGGCGACGTCATCGACGTGCTGGTGAAGCAGGCGCTGGCCGCCGGCAACACCGACCCGATCTACCACGCGCTCACCCGCCCGCCCGAGGTGGAGGGCGAGGCGACGAACCGCGCGATCCAGCTCGCGTACCTGGCGGGCGCGCCGCTCTACGTCGTCCACGTCACGTGCCGGGAGGCCGTCGAGCCCATCGCGGCCGCGCGCGAGAAGGGCTGGCGCGTGTGGGGCGAGACGTGCACGCAGTACTTCTTCAACTCGCTCGACGACATCGCGAAGCCCGACTTCGAGGGCGCGAAGTACGTCTATTCGCCGCCGGTCCGCGACAAGTCGAACTGGGACGTCCTGTGGAACGCGGTCCGTTCCGACGCGCTGTCGGCCATCTCGACCGACCACTGCGCCTTCACCTGGCGCGAGCAGAAGCACATGGGCCGCGACGACTTCTCGAAGATCCCGAACGGCGGGCCGGGGCTCGAGAACCGGCTGCACATGATCCACGAGTTCGGCGCGCGGTCCGGCCGGCTGACCCTGAACCGGATGGTCGAGCTGCTGGCGACGAACCCGGCGAAGCTGTTCGGGCTCTACCCGCGCAAGGGCACGGTCGCGGTCGGCTCCGACGCGGACATCGTCGTCTTCGACCCCGAGAAGCGGGTCACGATCACGGCCGCCGACCAGCACTCGAGGTCGGACTACAACCTCTACGAGGGGACGGAGGTGACCGGCTCGCCGGAGGTCGTGCTGCGCCGCGGCGAGATCGTCGTCGAGAACGGCGAGCTGACGGCGAAGCCCGGCAGCGGCCAGTTCATCCGCAGGGCGCGCTTCGGCGAGGAGCTCCGCGCGGCCGCCCCTGTCGCCTAGCTAGTCGTCGTCACGCGGCGCCCGCCCGCGCAGGGCCGGGCGCCGCTACGGCTCGCGGTTGCGGTTCGGGACCCAGTTGAACGAGCCCGGATCGCCGCCGTAGTGGCCGCACCGGCGACACTCGAGGTACCGCGCACCCGCCTTCGACACCGCGATCCAGTTGTGGAGCCCGAGGTAGCAGAGCAGCGTCTTCCGTCGGCGCCCGAGCACACGGCAGTCGCGGCAGACGATCCGCCCGTCCCGCTCCGACATCCAGCGGTGCCGCCCGAAGCGGCACCCGAGTCTCCTCGCCATTGCCCGTCCCTCGTTCGACGAACCGAGCATCGCGCCCTCACCGGCAGACGGCCACAGGGGAATCACGGACGGGCAGGCCCCGGCGCCCGCCGTAGCGCGGCGCCGGAGCCTGTCGCCGGGTCAGCCGCAGTCGACGCGCGGGTTCCAGGCGTACAGCATCCCGCTCGGGTTCGGCTTCCAGATCCACGCGTGCAGCGCGTAGAACGGCGGGAGCCCGTAGCGGTTCGGGCTCGGCACGAGGTCGAACGTCCGACCGAACAGCTTCGGCGGCTCGGTCCCCTGCCACGCGTCCACGAACACGAGGTACTCGAGCGCGACGAGCTTCAGCGTGCCGTCGTTCCGCGGCTCGTACACGAGCGCCTCCGGCGCGGTCGCGTCGATGGTCTCGTCGAGCAGCGTCGGGTCGAGCATGTGCACGCCCATCGCGCCCTCCCCCGGCTGCGCGATGCACGTCAGGCCGGCCGCGTCCGCCACCCTCACGGAGTAGCCGGCCGCGGCGGCGGCGCCGGGGTCGTGGAACGCGGCTGTGGCCTGCCTCGCCTCGGCGAGGTCGCTCTGCCCCTGGCTCGCGGCGGCGACCCCGACGGCCGCGACGGGCAGGGACACGAGCAGCAGTGCGAGCAGTCGAAGACGCATCGTGCCTCCTCAGGCGGCGTAGACGTAGAAGTAGGGGTCGAGCACGCGGATCGGCGTGATCGAGTCGACCGGCAACCCGTTCCGCGACGCGGTCTGCCGGATCGCCTCCGGGCTCGGGCCGTCGTAGATGCAGAACGTCTTGCGCCGGTCCTCGGTGACGTACGAGTGCAGCCACGTCACGCCGGCACCGGCGTTGTTCTCGACGACGGACAGGCACGCGCGGGCGCCGTCGTCGGTGGTGGGGATGCCGAGGCCCTCCGCGAAGGTGCGCTCGACGAGGTAGCGGGGCACGGTCGTCCTCCTTCCGTCGGTGCCTCGACCGTACGGAGGCGGCGCCTGCGGGCGCATCGGCCGCGCTCCCTATCTTCCGGCGGCGGCCTCCCCATCTTGCGTCGCGAGCTTCGCCGCGTCGTAGCGGGAGCGGACGCCGAGCTTCGCGAGGATCGCGGAGACGTGGTGCCCGACGGTCTTCTCGCTCAGCACGAGCCGGGCGGCGATCTCGCCGTTCGTCAGGCCCTCGCCCAGCAGCCCGAGCACGTCGCGCTCGCGCGGCGTGAGCCCCGCCGGGTCGTCGCGCGTGACGGCGCGTGGACCGCGCGTCAGCCCGCGCGCGCCGCGCGCCCGCAGCCGCCGAGCCACGACTGCCGCGGCCGGACG
>DATHTC010000448.1:0-5365 GCA_035463735.1 Gaiellaceae bacterium
ACGTCCACCCCCTCCTCCGCGGCGGCCCGCTCGAGCTCGTCGCGGTAGATCACGTCCTCCGGCGTCCGCCACGAGAGCAGCAGCCGCACCGCGGCGTCGCTGCCGGAGGCGAGCCGGTGCCGGAGGATCGACATCAGCGGCACGACGCCCGAGCCGCCGCCGACGAGCAGGAGCGGGCCTCCGCGCCCCGCCTCCCACACGAAGTAGCCGCCGACCGGGCCCCGCACGTCGAGACGGTCGCCCGGGAGCGCCTCGTCGACGAGGTACGGCGACACCTCCCCGTCCACCACGCGCTCGACGCCCAGGACGACGCGGCCGTCCTCCGGCGGCGAGGCGAGCGAGTACGAACGCTCGGCCGTGTACCCGTCCTCGGCCGTGAGCCGGACGTCGAGGTGCTGGCCCGCCAGGTGCCCCGGCCAGCCGGGCACGTCGAGGACGAGCGTCCGCACGCGCGTGGTCTCGAGGCGCGCCTCGACCACCGCCGCGGGCAGCCAGACGGCGCGCCCTAGTCGCCGGCGTACCGCTGCTCCCGCCACGGGTCGCCGTAGTCGTGGTAGCCGTAGCGCTCCCAGAAGCCCGGCTCGTCGTCGAGTCGCAGCGCCAGCCCTCGCACCCACTTCGCGCTCTTCCAGAAGTAGAGGTGCGGGACGAGGAGGCGCGCCGGGCCGCCGTGCTCGGGGTCGAGCGGCTCGCCGTCGTAGCCCGAGACGACCCAGGCGCGGCCGCCGGTGACGTCGTCGAGCGGGAGGTTCGTCGTGTACCCGCCGTCGCAGAAGGCGAGCACGTGCTCGGCCTCGGTCTCGACGCCGTCGAGGAGCGTGTCGACCGAGACGCCTTCCCAGACGGTGTCGAGCTTCGACCAGCGCGTGACGCAGTGGATGTCGCACCGCACCTCCTCGGACGGGAGCGCCCGGAACTCCTCCCACGTCCAGTGCCGCGGCTCGTCGAGCTCGCCGACGACCGAGAACGCCCACTCGGACAGTGGCGTCCTCGGCGTCGGCCCGGCCGAGAGCACCGGGAAGTCGTCGGTCACGTACTGGCCCGGCGGGACGCGGCGCGGATCGCCCTCGCCGCGCCGCCGCCCGGTGAACCCACGCGTGACGCTCACGACGTCGCCAGTCCTGCAGCCGTGGCCGGGAGCCCGTCGACCGCGCCGAGCGGCTCGAGCGTGCCGTCGTCGCCGACCGCCCAGGCGGCGACCTCCCGCGCGTCGGCGTCGAGCGCGTAGAGGAAGCGCCCGTCGGGGCTCAACGCCTCGTCGCGCAGCCCCTTCGCGCCCTCGCGCGTCGCCGCGGCGACGGCGCTGCGCAGCTCGAGCGAGCCGTCGCCGCCGACCGCGTAGGCGGAGATCGTGTCGTCGCCGAAGTTCGTCACCCAGACGAAACGGCGGTCGCGGGACGCCACCGCCCAGCAGACCTCGCTGCGGCCGGTGCCGAGCGACGCGGTGACCAGCTCGCCGCCGCGGTAGGAGGAGGCGGCGGCACGGCCGACCTCGCCCCCGAACGCCTCCGTGACGACGAGCGTGTCTCCCGCGAACGCGAAGCCGTAGGGCGTGGCGCCTGCCGAGGCGACGGTGCGACCGCCGTCGAGGAGCCCGTCCGGCCCGACGGCGAAGAACGTGACCGCGTCGCGGCCGCGCTCGGTGACGACGAGGGTGCGGCCGTCGGGCGAGAACGACGCCTGCGCCGGATCGGCGTCGGGGCGCGACAGCGCGCGCCGCGAGCCCCCGATCGGCACCAGCGCGTCGCCGACCCGGAAGCCGAGCACCGCGGCGCCCGCGTTGTCGAGCGCGTACGCGAGGCCGCCGTGGACCGCGATGCTCGTCGGCCGCTCCCCGGCGGGCGCGACGTCGAGCAGCCGCAGCCCCTCGTCCCCCACCGCGAGCAGCGAGACGTCGCCGCTGCCCGCGTTGGCGACGAGCACGCGCCCGCCGGCCGCCACCACCGAGCCCTGCGAGGGCAGGTGCGGCTCGCCGGTACCGCGGCCGCCGGTCGCGACCGCGCCGGCACTGGTGAGCCGCCCGTCCGGGCCGCGGCGGAAGGCGACCACCTCGTTCCGCTCCGCGTCGTTCGTCTGCACGTAGATCATCGGATCCTCCTCCATTCGCTGCCGCACGTGCAGACCCGCGACCGGCCCGCGCGTTACACCTCCGGCGTGGAGCTCGTCGAGGAGGTCGTGGAGGCGTGCGGGCGCGAGTTGTGGCTGCTGCGGCCGGCGAGCGCGGAGGCGCTGCTGGACGAGGAGGCGTTCGAACGCGAGGAGTTCCTCCCGTACTGGGCGGAGCTCTGGCCGAGCGGCGTCACCCTCGCGCGCGCGCTGTGCGGCCGGGCGCTCGGGGGCGCGCACGTGCTCGAGCTCGGGTGCGGCCTCGGCATCCCGGCGCTCGTCGCCGCGCTCGGAGGCGCCGCGGTGCTGGCCACGGACTGGTCGCCGGACGCGGTCTCGCTCCTGCGGCGGAACGCGGCGCGCAACGGCGCGCGCCTGGAGGCGGCGGTGTCGTCGTGGACGGCGCCGGCGCGGGAGCTCGAGGGAGCGGCGTGGGACCTCGTCCTCGCCGCCGACGTCCTCTACGAGCGCCGCAACGCGGATCTGCTGCTCGGCCTCCTCCCGCGGCTCGGCGGCGAGGTGCTGCTCGCCGACCCGGGCCGGCCGCATCTGCGGGGGTTCCTCGAGCTCGCCCGGGCGACGTGGCAGGTCGAGCGCGAGGGCACCGTCTACCGCCTCTCCCGCAGACGCGGCCGGGGGCAGAGCGGGTAGCGTCCCGCGCGTGGAGCATTCCCTGACCGGCGGCTGCGGGTGCGGCGCGGTGCGCTACGAGGTCACGGCGCCGTTCACGTCCGCGAGCTACTGCCACTGCACGCGCTGTCAGCGGCGCACCGGCACGGCGGCCTCGGCGAACGCGCGCACCGCGCCGGGCGCGTTCCGTGTGACCGCGGGCGCGGAGCACCTGCGCTCGTGGGCGCCGGAGGACGGCGCGGAGAAGGTCTTCTGCGGCCTGTGCGGCTCGGCGCTCTTCAGCCGCCCGCCGGCCGGCGCCGACGTCGTGGGCCTGCGGCTCGGGACGCTCGACGGCGACCCGGGGATCAGGCCGCAGTACCACCAGTACGTCGCGTACGCCGCCTCCTGGGAGCCCCTGCCGGACGACGGCCTCCCGCGGCACCCGGAGGCGAGCCCCGGCTAGATCACGACGGTTTCGCGTCGCGCCGCGCCGCGCGCGAACCGGGTCGCGTCGAAGGCGGACAGGTCGAGCGCGGGCGTGAGGCGGGCGACGAGCTGCGCCACGTGCTCCCCGACCGCCGGCGCCTGCTGGAAGCCGTGGCCCGAGAACCCCGTCGCGTAGAGGAACCGCGAGACGTCGGGGCTCTCGCCGACGAGCGCGTTCATATCCGGCGAGACGTCGTAGAGGCCCCACCACGTCGAGGCGATCGGCAGCTCCGCGAGCGCCGGCAGCCGCCTCGTCGCGGCCTCGGCGACGTCCTCGAGCCGCGGCTCCCTGCCGCCGAACACGAGCCCAGGCCCCTCGCGGTGGACGTAGAAGCTCGTGGTGAAGTCGATCGTCAGCGGGAGCTCGTGCGGGAGGCCGGCATCCTCGGGGGTGAACCACATGTGACGCGGCTCGCCGCGCACCGGGAGCTCGACGCCCGCGAGGGCCGCGACCTCGCCCGACCACGCTCCCGCCGTGCAGACGAGCGTGCTCGTCGCGATCGGCCCGGCCGCCGTCTCGACACGCCCGATGCGGCCGGCGCGGAGCTCGATGCCGGTGACGGCGCACCCCTGGCGGATCCGCACGCCTCGCCTCGCGGCCGCGGTCGCGTACCACTGCACGACGGCGTCCGGCGAGCAGTAGCCGTCGAGCGGGCAGAAGGTCGCGGCGAGGACGCCGTCCAGCGCGAGCTGTGGCACGAGCTCCCGTGCCTCGTCCACGCTCAGCTCCCGCGCGGGCACGCCGAGCGAGCGCTGGAGGGCGAGCGCGGCGCGGAACGCGTCCACGTCCTCCGGCCGGTCGAGCAGGAACAGGTAGCCCCACTGGCGCAGGTCGATCTCGTCCCCCATCGCAGTGAGCTCCGCCAGCGAGCGCAGCGCAATGCGCACGTTCAGCTCGTCGGCGAACTGCGTGCGGACGCCGCCGGCCGAGCTCCCGGTCGAGCCCGAGCCGAGCGTGTCGCGCTCCAGCAGGACGACGTCGGTGAGCCCGAGCTCGGTCAGGTGCCACGCGACGGAGGCGCCGAGCGCGCCGCCGCCGGCGATCACGACCTCCGCCGTCTCCACGCGCGCGGAGCCTACTCCGCGGGCGAGCCGTCGCCGTCGTCGAGCTCGAGCAGCGCCGCGTAGAGGGCGCGGGAGGTCTCGCCGACACGTCGGGCGAGCTCGTCGAGGTCGCGCGACTCGTGCACCGTGACGAACACGCGACCGCGCCGGTTCACGTTCAGCGCCGCCGCGGCGACGACCTGCTCCGCGACCTCCAGCCACCCCGGCGGTCGGCCGGCGAACGCCACGGCGGCGCCGTCGTCGTCGAGCTCCACCCGGTGTCCCCGCTTCCGGAGACGGACGACGACCGGCGCGCCCTCCCGGTACGCCCCCGCCTCCAACGCGATGAGCGCTTGTGGCTCTGAGCCACTAGCGCCTTCCTCGCCGACTTCCGCCGTGCGTTCGCCGCCATCCGGAGCTTGTGGCTCTGAGCCACTTGCGCCCTTCGTCCGCAGCTCGCGCCACGACCGCGCGCCCTGCTCCCGCGCGACGACGTGCTGCGCGTCCGCGAGCACGAACCGCTCGCGCGCCCGCGCGCCCAGCGCCCGCTCCGCCCGGGCGATCGCCTCGGGCTCGCCAGCGCGGACGGCCCGCACGAGCGCCTTCGCCTGCTTCCGCGACCGTTCGAGGTCCACGACGACTCCCTTCGTCCGCGCCCGGGGCCCGCTCTGGTGGGCGACGAGGAGGCCGCGCCTCGTGTCGGTGGAGCCGGGGTGGGAGGAGTCCCTCTCCGCGGGCCGGGTGCGCCCCCGCGCGCAGGGGAACGGTAGCGAAACCGTCCCGCGTAGCCATGTCTGGGGTCTGTCCCCAGCCATGGAGGGGGGGCATGGGGGAACCGCCAGGTTCCCCCTCAACCAGACGCGCGGGAGCGCAGCCCGCGAAGCGGGCGCATCCCGCCCGTCAAACCCCGTCGGCCCCAATGAAGACGCCACGAGGCCGGAGCGCCCGCCCCGAACTGGGCGCGCGCGGAGGCCACAGCCACGTTCCTCCCGGTCAGCCTACGAAGACGACGCCCCGGAGGCCGAAGCGCGCTTCATGCGCGCGAGAGGCCGAGACCACGCCCCACCAATGCGACCCGGTGAGCGGAGGGGGCTCGTGGGGGACCCATGGGTTCCCC
>DATHTC010000449.1:0-6734 GCA_035463735.1 Gaiellaceae bacterium
GTCCGCTCGGCTCCTCGACGACGCGGCCGAGCACCTCGATCGCGCCGCCGCCCACTGCCGCGTCGCCGCCGGCCACTTCCGCGACAACGCAATCCCGCGAGCCACCGCGCACGCGGGGGCGGCGCACGGGCACGTGGAGGAGGCCGTCGCCCGGCTCGCGGAGCAGGCGCGCGACCACGCCGCCCACTCGCGAGCCTGATTCGCAAGGAGACAAGTGACAGACTGTCACTTGTCTGGTTTCGAGTCGGATTGCCGCCTGGGCCGGCGCTCTGCTTGCGCTCTGCTGATGACGGAAAGTGGACAAGTAACAGCCTGTTACTTGTCCACTTTCGATCCGGGTTCTAGGCGCACTCCTGCGCGGCGGCGCGGTCTCTCGTGATCTCCGGCCGCTCGCCCTGGATCGCCTCCGAGCGGTCGAGGTACGGGATCGCCTCGGCGCACTGCCCGAGCTCGAGCAGCGACTTCCCGACGTTGTAGTTCGCGTATGCCTCGTAGAGCTCGCCGCTGCCCTCGAGGAGCCCGAGCGCTTCCTGTGCGACCGGGAGCGCCTCCTCGTACTGCCCTTCGCGAATGAGCGCCGTCGACTCGTCGGTCAGGGCGACTCCGTCCTCGACCGAGCCGCCGGCCTCCGCCTGCGTCGTCGGCGGAGGCGGCTCCGCCTCGGTCGTCACCGTCACCTGCTGCGTCGTCCCCGGCGCGGTCGTGACGAGCGTCGTGACGACGGTGCTGGGCGTCGCAGCAGGGGTCGTCGGCCCGGCCTGGCCTCCGTCGTCGTCGCGTGTCAGCGCCCACGCGAGCGCTCCGCCGAGAAGGGCGAGCGCGAGCACGCCGAGCAGGACAGCCGCGCGGCCGCCTGAGCCACCCCGCCGGGGAGGCGGCGTGGCCGTGCGGCGCGGCTCGGCCGGCTCGGCCGGAGTCGCGGGAGGCGTCGGCGGAGCTGCGACGCGCGTCTCGCCCGCCGCCGCGTCGAGCGCGTGGCGGACGTCCGACACGAACTCCGCGCACGACGCGTACCGCGCGGCCGGTTCCTTCGCGAGCGCGTGCTCGAAGACGGCGTCGAGCTCGCGCGGAAGCGAGGGCGCAGAGCCGGAGATCGCCGGGACGGGCTCCTGCGCGTGCGCGGTCGCCTCGGCCGTCGGGTTGTCGCGCGCGAAGGGGCGCGTGCCGGCGAGCAGCTCGTAGGCGACGACAGCCAGGGCGTAGCGGTCGCTTGCCGGCGTCGCGCGCTCACCGCGCGCCTGCTCCGGGGACAGGTACCCGGCCGTGCCCAGCACCGTGCCCGGGCGCGTGAACGAGTCCAGCCCGGCGGCGCTCGCGATCCCGAAGTCGGCCACGTGGACGTCGCCCTTGCGGTCGAGCAGGAGGTTCGCGGGCTTCACGTCGCGGTGCACGACGCCGTGCGCGTGGGCGCCGTCGAGCGCGCGGCCCGCCTGCGCCAGCCACGCGAGCACCCGTCCGGGGGGCTGCGGTCCCTCCCGCGCGAGCACGTCCTCGAGCGACCCGCCAGCGAGGTACTCCATCACGATGAACGGCCGGCCTTCGTGCTCGCCGACGTCGAAGATCGTGACGACGTTCGGCTCCGCCGACAGGCGCGCCGCCGCCAGCGCCTCGCGCGTGAACCGGTCGCGCACCTCGGTCTCGCCGGCGTATCGCTCGGCGAGGACCTTGACGGCCACGTCGCGGCCGAGCGTCTCGTCCGTGACGCGGTAGATCTCCCCCATCCCACCGCGCCCGATCCGCTCGGCGCCGACGTAGCGCGCCGGGAGCATGTCGGCGGTGTCGGCCATCAGCCCCGTCCCGATTGCCGCCATGCGGGCGCCGGAAACGCGGGCGCGGCCACCGGTGAAGCTTGCGTAAAGACAGCAGAGGGACGCCGCACGGCTGCGGTACGCTCGCGGCGGGTCGCCGTCCATGGTCCGCTCAGTCCTCCTCGCCGCGTCGCTCGCGCTCCTCGTCGTGCCGGGCGCGACCGCGCGCCCCTACGCCGCCGCCGCGACGAAGGCCGCGCCTGTGGTGCAGCCGACGTTCGTGATCACCGGCCGCGGCTGGGGCCACGGGGTCGGGATGAGCCAGTGGGGCGCCTTCGGGTTCGCGACCCGCGGCTGGACGTACGACCGGATCCTCGCCCACTACTACCGCGGCACCGAGCTCGGCGCCGCACCCGTCTCGCGCGTCCGCGTGCTCCTCGGCGAGGGCCGCCGCACGGTGCGCCTCGGCTCCGCGGTGCCGTTCACGGTGCGCGACGGCGCCGGCGCCCGCACGCGGCTCGAGCCGAGGTCCTACGCGTTCGGGCCGGGCCTCCGCGTGCTGGCGGGGAAGGAGCCGCTGGCCGGGCCGCTTCTGTTCGCGCCCGGGAGCGAGCCCCTCTTCGTCGACGGCAGGCCGTACCGCGGGCAGGTCGAGGTGGCCGTCGTCGGCGGCAAGCTCCGCGTCGTGAACGTCGTCGGGCTCGAGGCGTACCTCGCCGGCGTCGTCCCGGACGAGGTGCCGCCGCACTGGCCGGCGGAGGCGCTGAAGGCGCAGGCGGTGGTCGCGCGCTCGTACGCGCTCGCGTCGCGTCGCGCGGGACCGTTCGACCTGTACGCCGATGTCCGCAGCCAGGTGTACGGCGGGGTCGCGGCGGAGGAGCCCGAGACGACGACCGCGATCGGCGAGACGGCGGGCCAGGTGCTGCTCTACGGCGGCAAGGTCGCGCAGACCTTCTTCTTCTCGACGAGCGGCGGCCGGACCGCGAGCGCGGCGGACACGTGGTCGGGTGAGCCCGTTCCCTACCTCGTCTCGGTCGAGGACCCCTACGACACGGCCTCCCCGCACCACACGTGGGGCCCGCTCGGCTTCCCGGCGGCGATGCTTGCCCGGAGGCTCGGGGTCAAGGGACGCGTGCTCGACGTCCGCTCGGAGGTGAATCCTTCGCGGCGCGTGAACGCGCTGACCGTCGTGGGCGAGCAGGGGGAGAAGCGCCTCGCGGGCGGCGAGGTGCGGACGCGGCTCGG
The DNA here is from genome assembly GCA_035463735.1 of Gaiellaceae bacterium. Classification (GTDB taxonomy): domain Bacteria; phylum Actinomycetota; class Thermoleophilia; order Gaiellales; family Gaiellaceae; genus DATHTC01. Next base: position 2,994 of record DATHTC010000449.1, read on the forward strand.
CCTCCGCTCGACCTGGTTCCGGGTCGGCGTGCTCTCCCTGACGAAGCCGGCGACGCCGGTCACGTACGGCGCGGCCGCGACCCTGGCGGGCACGGTCCGCGGTCTGGCGGCCACGCTCGAGGCCAAGCCGGCCGGCGGGGCGTGGGCTGCCGTCGGGACGGTGAAGGGCGGCGCCGGTGGCGCCCTGGCGACGGCCGTGAAGCCGACGGTCTCGACGGAGTACCGCCTCGCCGCCGGCGCGGTGCGGACGGGGCACGTGCGGGTGCTGGTGGCGCCGCGCGTTCGGCTCGTGCCGCCCTCGAGCGCCGGTGCGATCGCCGGCACGGTACGCCCCGTGCTCGCCGGCCTGCCCGTCGCGATCCAGCGACGCGGCGACGACGGCGCGTGGCGTCCCGTCGCCGTTGTGCCGGTCGACGCGCGGGGGGCATTCCGCGCGGAGCTCGAGCTCGTGCCCGGCACGTACCGCGCCCGCTTCGCTCCGGGGCGCGGCCTCGCCGTCGGGATCTCCCCGGTCCTCGACGTCCGCCCCGCGTGAAGCTCGCCCTGACCGCCGCCCTCGCGCTCGCGCTCGCCGCGCCGGCGAACGCCGCCCGGTTCGCCGTCGGGCTCGAGCCGGGGGCGGATCCCGACGCCGTCGCGAACCGCCTCGACGGGCGGGTCACGCGCGAGCACCTCGCCCTCGGCGCGCTGACGCTGACGGCGCACGCGCCCGGGCGCGCGGCGGCGGTCCCCGGAGTCGCCTACGTCGAGCGCCTCGACGTCCCGCGGCGGCTCGCCTTCACCCCGACCGACCCGCTCGCCGTGCGCCAGTGGTACCTCGAGCAGGTCCGCGCGTTCGCCGCGTGGGAGGCGCCGCCGCCCCTTGTGGGGCCGCTGGTCGCGGTGGTCGACTCCGGGATCGACGGCGACCATCCGGAGTTTCGCGACCGCATCGCCGAGGCTCGCAGCTTCGTCGGCGGGAAGGCGACGAAGGACCGGCACGGACACGGCACGTTCGTCGCCGGGTTGATCGCGGCCGCGCACGACGGCCGGGGGATCGCCGGGGTGGCGTTCCCCTCCCGCCTCCTCGTGGCGAAGGTCGTGCGGCCCGACGGGACGGTCTCGCTCGAGGCGGAGGTCGCCGCGATCCGGTGGGCGGTCGAGGCCGGCGCCCGCGTGATCAACCTCAGCCTCGGCGGCGTCCGCGATCCGCTCAACCCCGAGCGCGACACGTTCTCGCCGCTCGAGGCGGCCGCCGTGGATTACGCCGTCGCGCGCGGCGTCGTCGTCGTCGCCGCGGTCGGGAACGCCGACCAGGCACCCGTGCGGCCGTGGCCGTTCGCGAGCTACCCGGCGGCGCTCCCGCACGTGATCGGCGTCAGCGCGGTCGCGCGGGACGGGTCGGTGCCGGACTTCTCGGACCGCGACCGGATCTACAACGACCTGGCTGCCCCGGGACAGGAGATGCTGTCGACCTTCCCGCGGTCGCTCGGCCGTGCCGGCTGCGCGGCGCCGGGCTACTCCGACTGCGGCCCCGAGGAGTATCGCCGCGCGGAAGGGACCTCGTTCGCCGCGCCGCAGGTCACGGCCGCCGCGGCCCTGCTGCTGGCCGTGCGACCGGAGCTGACCGCCGACCAGGTCGCGTTCGCCCTGACGCGCACCGCCGTCGACGCCAACCCGTCCACCGGCTGTCGCGCGTGCTGGCCCGGTCGCGACCCGCTCTCCGGCTGGGGCCGGCTCGACGTGGCCTCCGCGGTCTCGCTCGTCGCGAGCGGGAGGGTTCCACGGCCGGACCGGCTGGAGACGAACGACGACGCCGGCCTGCGCGCGCGGACGCTTTGGGGCGCGCGCGGGGGCCGAGTGGAGGCGTCGATCGACTTCTGGGACGACCAGTCGGACGTGTACCGGATCCGGCTCAAGGGCGGCCAGCGGCTGTTCGCGGCGCTTGCGGCGACGCCCGGGACGAAGCTCCACCTCTGGCGGCCGCGGACGCCGACTGTCGAGGGCCTGTCGCTGCGCGTCCAGGGGATGCGGCTGCTCCAGTCGCGCTACCGCGCCACGCAGGAGCGCCTCTCGTACCGCGTGCCGAGGGGGAAGGGCGGCTGGTACTACGTGCAGGTGAAGCTCGGGTCGCCCGGCAACGGGACCTACGTGTTCTCGTACGCGAAGCGGTGACCTCTTCGAGCCATTTGACGGAGTCAAACGGCTAAAGGAGCTCGTCCTCCGGGACCTCGCGCAAGACGCGGGCTGGGCTGCCGACGACGAGCGCCCGCGCCGGGACGTCCCTCGTCACCACCGCCCCCGCGCCCACGAAGGCCTCCTCGCCGATCTCGACCCCAGGGAGCAGGACCGCGCCCCCGCCGACGCGCGCGCCCCGGCGGATCGTCGGCCCCTTCACGAGCGCGTGTCGCCGCTCCGTCCGCCCCATGAAGTTGTCGTTCGTCGTGACGACGCACGGGGCGATGAAGACGTCCTCCTCGAGGGTCGAGTACGCGGTCACGTAGGCGTCGGCCTGGATCTTCGTGCGCGCGCCGACCGTCGTGTCGTTCTCGACGAGCGACCCACGCCCGACGACGACGTCGTCGCCGACCTCCACGCGCTCGCGGATGCAGGCCTGGTCGCCGACGATCACGCGCGCGCCCAGGCGCGTCCCCGCGAACACGATCGCTCCGCTCGAGACCACGCTGCCGTCGCCGATCACGGCCGGCCCGAGCGGCTCGCGCTTCGCGGTCGAGCGTGGCGACAGCGTCGGCTGCTTGCCGACGACGGCGTGCTCCAGCACCCTCACGCCCTCGCCGAGCAGGGTGCCCGGGTGGACGACGGCCGTCGGGTGGACCTCCGCCACTAGGCGGCGACCGGGGTCAGCGACGCCTGCAGCTGCTCCAGCGCCCGCACGACCGCGAGCCCGTCCGTCGCCTCCCGGAAGTCGCCCGGCCCGTGCTCCACGAGGTCGAGGAAGTGGCTGCACTCGAGCCGCAGCGGCTCGTCGTTCGGGATCTTCGGGCTGAAGATGTCGCCTGTGCGCGTCCGCCACTCGCCGTACGTGCTCGCCGGCTCCCACGGCGCCTTCTCGTAGATCGTCACCTTGCGCTCGAGCTCCATGTCGTCGAACACGACCATCTTCTCGCGCCCGACGACGGTCAGCTTCCGCATCTTGTGGGGGTCCAGCCAGGACAGGTGCATGTGCGCGATCTTCCCGGAGGGGAAGCGCAGGTAGCAGAAGACGACGTCCTCGACGCCCTCGGTCAGGAACGCGTTGCCGTGCGCCCAGACCTCGCTCGGCTCCTCCTCGAGCAGGTGGAGGATCACCGACAGGTCGTGCACGCCGAGCGACCACAGGGCGTTCTCGTCGCGGCGGATCTTCCCCAGGTTCTGCCGGTTTCCGTAGACGCAGAGGACCTCGCCGAGCTCCCCGTCGTCGACCAGCTGCTTCAGCCGGCGCACGCCGGGGTGGTAGAGCAGGAGGTGGCCGGGCATGAGCACGAGCTCGCGCTCCTGCGCGAGCGCGACGAGCTCCTCCATCTCCGCTCCCCGCATCGCCGGCGGCTTCTCGACGAAGACGTGCTTCCCGGCGGACAGCGCGCGGCGCGCGAGCTCGAAGTGCGTCGGCACGGGCGTTGCCACGACGACGGCGTCGACCGCGTCGTCTGCGAGCAGCTCGCCGAAGTCCGGGGTCACGCGGGCGCCCGGGTAGCGTCGCGCGAAGTGCTCCCGCCGCGCCTCGTCGGCGTCGCAGAGCCACGCCAGCACGGCCAGCTCGTC
>DATHTC010000450.1:0-13697 GCA_035463735.1 Gaiellaceae bacterium
CCCCAGTCGGGGTGAGCGCCCCGCCGCGGGTCGGCGTGCTCGTACAGGTGCGTCCCGTCGAAGCGCGCAAGCGCCCAGTCGTCGCGCGGGAAGTGGGCCGGCACCCAGTCGAGGATCACGCCGATGCCGCGGCGGTGCAGCGCGTCGACGAAGAAGCGGAAGTCGTCGGGCGTGCCGTGCCAGGAGTGCGGGGCGTAGTAACTCGTCACCTGGTAGCCCCAGGAGCCCGAGAACGGGTGGTGCATCACCGGCAGCAGCTCCACGTGGGTGAACCCGAGGTCCTCGACGTAGTCGCCGAGCTCCTCGGCGAGCTCCCGGTACGAGAGCACGTAGGCGGGGTCGTCGGGGTTGCGGCGCCAGGAGCCGAGGTGCACCTCGTAGATCGAGAGCGGTCCGCGCAGCGGGTCGCTCGCCCGGCGGCGGTCGAGCCACTCCTCGTCCGTGAACTCGTACGTCGGCCGGTGCACGATCGAGTCCGTCCTCGGCGGCGGCTCCTGGTGGAACGCGAGCGGGTCGGCCTTCAGCCGCAGCTCCCCGTCCTGCGTGCGGAGCTCGAACTTGTACCGCGCCCCTTCGGCGACGCCGGGGACGAACAGCTCCCAGATCCCCGAGGCGCCGAGCGAGCGCATCGGGTGCAGGCGCCCGTCCCAGAGGTTGAACTCGCCGACGACCGCGACGCTGCGTGCGCTCGGCGCCCACACCGCGAAGCTCGTACCGGTGACGCCGTCCACGTCTCGCACGTGCGCCCCCAGGCGCTCGTACAGCTGTTCGTGCCGGCCCTCGCCGGCGAGGTACGTGTCGAGCTCGCCGAGCGTGGGCGGGAACGCGTACGGGTCGCGCAGCAGGAACGTCTCGCCGTCGGGATAGGCGACCTCGAGCTCGTAGCGGAGCGGCAGCCGGGCGCCCTCCAGGAGCCCTTCGAACACGCCGTCGCCGACGGCGGCGAGCTCCACCGGCACCCCGTCCTCGGGGCGGACGACGACCTTCGCGGCGTCGGGCCGGTAGGCACGCACGACGACGCCGCCGACCTCCGCGTGGGCGCCGAGGAACGCGTGCGGGTCGTGCAGCTCCAGCGCGCTGGTCATCGTGGCGTGAGCACGGGGGAAACCATGTTTCCCCCGTGGGCCCCCTTCTTCTCTGGCCTCACAGCGGCGCCTCCAGCAGCCGCAGGATCCCCGCCACGGGGATCCCCACCCAGTCGGGGCGGTTGTTGAGCTCGTAGCGGAGCTCGTAGACGGCCTTCTCGAGCTCGAACACCGCCAGCAGGCGCGCCCGCCCCTCCTCGCTCGGCGGCACGAGCGAGCGATCGACGACCCCGTAGTAGCCGTCGAGGAACTCCTCCCGCGCCCGCTGCTCCCAGCCCGGAGGGGTCTCGCCCCCGCGGAGGATGCGGACGGCGGAGGCGGCGTACGCGAACGACCGCAGCATCCCGGCGACGTCGCGGATCGGCGAGCGCTTCCGCCGCCGCTCGGCGAGCGTGCGCGCCGGCTCGCCCTCGAAGTCGATCACGACCCAGTCGCTCCCGTCCCAGAGCGTCTGCCCGAGGTGGTAGTCGCCGTGCGTCCGGATCGACTTGCCGACGGCGCCGACGTGGGAGATCAGTCGCAGCCGGTCGCGCACCTCCTCGCCGCGCCCCGCGATCGGCTCGACGGCCTCGACCTCGGGCAGGTCGACGAAGATCGCCTCGATCTCCTCGTCGACGGTCGCGGTGAGGAGCGCGATCGACTCGGCGCTCGGGTCCTCCGGCGCGAAATCGGAATCCGACGGGTCGGAGGCGAGCGCGCTGTGCATCGCGCCCGTGACCTCGCCGAGGCGGCGCAGCCGCGCGACGAACTCGTCCGGGCGCTCCCGGAGCTCGGCGAGCGCGAGCTCCCAGCCGTCGACGGCGTTCGGCACGTACCGCTGCAGGATCCCCAGCGTCGCCTCGACCGGCCGGCCGGAGTACGCGTACCAGCCGTGGAGGCGGGCGATGTTCGGGAAGCCGCGCTCGGTGAGGAAGCGCAGCAGCTCGAGCTCCGGGTTGATCCCGGCCTCGAGCCGCCGGTACGCCTTCAGGATCAGCTCGTCGCCGAAGACGACGGACGTGTTCGACTGCTCGACGCCGGCGGGCCGCATGCCGAGCTCGCCGCCGAGCGCCGCCGGGTCGATCGCGTGGAAGTCCAGCGCTCCCTCCGCGGCCTGCGCCGTCGCGCTGCGCCGCATCAGCGACAGGAGCTCGCGGGCGAGCGCGTCGTCGTCGAGCGCGTCGTAGACGACCCACCCGTCGCTCTCGCCGATCGGCTCCCCGGGAGCGTCCTCGTCGGCGGCGCGGAGGCCGAGCAGGAGCTGGTAGAGGTCGTGGGTGCCCTCCTGGAACCGCACCTCCGCGAGCGCCACGACGAGCAGCGGCGGCTCCGTGCGCACGGCCGCGGCGTCGACGAGGTGCGCGTGGGCGATCTCCTGCGTCTTCGACCCGTACCAGCGCTGCCCGCGGACGTAGTCGCGCAGGCGGTCCTCCTCGACGAGGTGGAGGTCGCCCGAGCCGATGCGGTCGACGATCACTCGCCGCCCTCCGGCGGCTGCAGCCGGAACCAGAAGAAGCCACGCGGCGCCATCGTCAGCAGGTAGGGGAGCGCGCCTACCTGGGGGAACGGGGTCCGGCCGAACATCTCCACGGGCACCCACCCGTCGTACCACGCCAGGTCGAGTTCAACCGCCTGCGCCGACCGCGCGAGGTTGTGGACGCAGAGCACGGTGTCGTCCTCGTACCGGCGGATGTGCGCGAACACGCGCGGGTTGGACGTCACGAGCGCCTCGTACGTGCCGAGGCCGAAGACGGGGTGCTGCTTGCGCAGCTCGACGAATCGCCGCAGCCAGCGCAGGAACGAGTTCGGCTGGCGCAGCTCCGCCTCGACGTTCACGGCTTGGTAGCCGTAGACGGGGTCCATCAGCGGCGGCAGGTAGAGCTGCGCGAAGTCGGCGCGGGAGAAGCCGCCGTTGCGGTCGCCCGTCCACTGCATCGGCGTGCGCACGCCGTCGCGGTCGCCGAGGAAGACGTTGTCGCCCATCCCGATCTCGTCGCCGTAGTAGAGGACGGGCGACCCCGGCAGCGAGAACATGATCGCGTGCAGGAGCTCGGCCTCCGGCCGCCCGTTGTCGAGCAGCGGCGCGAGCCGGCGGCGGATCCCGAGGTTGAGCTTCATCCGCGGGTCCTTCGCGTACTCCTCGTACATGTAGTCCCGCTCCTCGTCGGTCACCATCTCGAGCGTCAGCTCGTCGTGGTTGCGGAGGAACAACCCCCATTGGGCGTTCTCCGGGATCGCGGGGGTGTTGCGCAGGATCTCGTAGATCGGCGCCGCGTCCTCCCGCCGCAGCGACATGAACATGCGCGGCATCACCGGGAAGTGGAACGCCATGTGGCACTCGTCGCCCTCGCCGAAGTAGTCGACGACGTCCGCCGGCCACTGGTTCGCCTCCGCCAGCAGGACGCGGTCGGGGTAGTGCGCGTCGACCTCCGAGCGCACCCGCTTGAGGAACTCGTGCGTCTCGGGGAGGTTCTCGCCGTTCGTCCCGTCCAGCTCGTAGAGGTACGGGACGGCGTCGAGGCGGAAGCCGTCGATGCCGAGGTCGAGCCAGAACCGGAGCGCGTTCAGCATCTCCTCCTGCACCCGCGGGTTCCGGTAGTTCAGGTCCGGCTGGTGGTGGAAGAAGCGGTGCCAGTAGTACTGGCCGCGCACCGGGTCCCACGTCCAGTTCGACGGCTCCGTGTCGAGGAAGATGATCCGCGCCTCCGTCCAGCGGTCGTCGACGTCCGACCAGACGTAGTAGTCGCCGTAGTCGCCCTCCGGCTCCGTGCGCGAGGCCTGGAACCACGGGTGGTCGGACGACGTGTGGTTCATCACCAGGTCGGCGATCACGCGGATCCCGCGCCGGTGCGCCGCCTCGACGAGGCTCTGGAAGTCGTCGACGGTGCCGTAGTCGGGGTGGATCGCGTAGAAGTCCGAGATGTCGTAGCCGCCGTCGCGGAGCGGGCTCGCGTACATCGGCAGCAGCCAGATGCAGTCGATCCCGAGCCACTGCAGGTAGTCCAGCTTGTCCTGGATGCCGCGGAGGTCGCCCGAGCCGTCGTCGTCGGAGTCGAAGAACCCCCGCGTGTGGATCTCGTAGAAGACGGCTCGTTTGAACCACAGCGGATCGCTCTCGAACCAGTGCCCGGGCTCGCTCATCGCGGCCACGCCCGGCGGATCGCGGCGGGGTCGCGGTCGAGCTTCGCGCGCAGCCGGATCGCGCCGTGCCGGTCGGGGAAGCGGACGCCGCGGAACACGCAGCCGCTCACGCGCGCTCCGGCGCGAGCACGTGCGCCTGCCCCGGGCCGAGCCGCACGTAGTTGCGGCCGATGTGCCAGGTGAAGACCTCGTCGCGGAGCAGGTCGCGCACGGGCACCGCCGGCGGGAGGCCGAGCCAGGCGGGCAGGACGGTGACGCCCTCGCGCTCCTCGAACGGGTTCAGGTTGACGACGGTGAGCACCACGTCGTCCCCCTGCTTCTTGGCGTAGGCGAGCAGGTCGTCGCTCTCCGTCTCGAGCCACGCGAGCTCGAGCCACCGGAGCGCCGGGTGTGCGCGGCGGGCCTCGTTCAGCCGGCGCGCGAGCGGGAGCAGCGGCCCGTTGAGCGACCGCGCCTTGACCTCGTACTTCTCCGAGTCGAGGTACTCCTCCGAGCCCTCCCGCAGCGGCGTGTTCTCGCAGTGCTCGTAGCCGGAGTAGATCCCGTAGCTCGGCGACAGCGTGGCGGCGAGCACGAGCCGCGCCTCGAACGCCGGGCGGCCGCCCTGCTGCAGGTACCGGTGGAGGATGTCCGGCGTGTTGGCGAAGAAGTTCGGCCGGTAGTGGTCGCGCCACGCGAGCAGGTCGCCGACGAACTCCTCCAGCTCCCACTTCGCGTTCTTCCAGGTGAAGTACGTGTAGCTCTGGCCGAAGCCGATCTTCCCGAGCGTCTGCATCATCGCCGGGCGCGTGAACGCCTCCGCGAGGAAGACCACGTCCGGGTCCCGGCCGCGGATCTCGCGGATCAGCCACTCCCAGAAGGGCACCGGCTTCGTGTGCGGGTTGTCGACCCGGAACACCTTCACGCCGCGGTCGACCCACGTCCGCACGACGTCGTGGAGCGCCTGCCAGAGCCCCTTCCAGTCCTCGCAGGCGAAGTCGACGTTGTAGATGTCCTGGTAGCGCTTGGGCGGGTTCTCCGCGTACTTCAGCGTCCCGTCGGGCCGGCGGTGGAACCACTCGGGGTGCTCCTTCAGCCACGGGTGGTCGGGCGAGCACTGAATTGCGAAGTCGAGGCAGACCTCGCACCCGACCTCCCGTCCCGTCTCCACCATCCGCTCGAAGTCCGCGAGCGTGCCGAGCCCTGGGTCGACGGCGTCGTGGCCGCCCTCCTCCGAGCCGATCGCCCACGGGCTCCCCGGGTCGTCGGGGCCCGCGGCGAGGGCGTTGTTGCGCCCCTTGCGGTTCGTGCGGCCGATCGGGTGCACCGGGGGCAGGTAGACGACGTCGAAGCCGAGCTCGGCCAGCCGGGGGAGCGCCTCCGTCACGCCGCGGAAGCCGCCCCACGAGCGCGGGAAGAGCTCGTACCAGGCGCCGAACCGCGCGCGCTCGCGGTCGACGTCGACGAGCAGCGTCGGCGACGTGGTCACCTCGGAGCGGTCGCTCTCGGCGTTCGCGAGCGCCTCCTCCACCCTCAGCGACTCGACGCCGAAGAGCGCCGCGCCCTCGGACAGCTCACCCGACAGGTCCTCCTGCCCCGCGTCCACCTTTCGCTGCAGCTCGTGGCGCCAGGAGGCGAAGCGGTCGACCCAGGCGGAGAGCGCGACCTCCCACAGGCCGCAGCGGTCGGGCTCGAGGTGACCGACCCACCGGTCGTTGCCGGCGTGGTACATGAGCGTCTCCCGCCACCGCCGCTCGCCCTTCGGCCGCGCGCGCACCGCCGCCCCCAGGATCTCGTGCCCGTCCCGGAAGATCGTCGCCGACAGCCCGACGCGCTCCCCCTGCGACCGCTTCACCGGGTGGCGGCCGCCGTCGACGAGCGGCTCGATCGCCTGGATCTGGATGCGCCTCGGCGGTTCGCTCGTCCTGGGAAGAGGCATGCGTCGGCTTTCGTCCCTGACGACCCCGGCTCCTAAACGACGGTGACGCTACAACGTTCGAGCGGCGTGCTGCTGCACCCGACCTCGCTGCCCGGCGGGCGCCTCGGCCCGGAGGCGTACCGGTTCGTCGACTGGCTCGCGGCGGCGGGACAGTCGTGGTGGCAGGTGCTGCCGCTCGGGCCGCCGGACGAGTTCGGGTCGCCGTACAAGGCGGCGTCCGCCTTCGCGGGCTGGCCGGGGCTGCTCTCGGAGCCGGACGCGGACGTCTCGCCGGCTGAGCTCGACGCGTTCGTCGCGCGGCACCCGTCGTGGATCGGCGAGTGGGCCGTGTTCGCGGGCGACGGCGCAGTGGCCGACCAGGTCCGGTTCGAGCGCGAGTGGGAGGCGCTCCGGCGGTACGCAGGCGAGCGCGGCGTCGGGCTCATCGGCGACCTGCCGATCTACGTGGCCGAGGGCGGCGCCGACCACCTGGCCAACCCGGAGCTCTTCGTGGACGACGTCGTCGCCGGCGTGCCGCCCGACGCGTTCACCGAGGACGGGCAGCGCTGGGGCAATCCCGTCTACGACTGGGCTGCCCTGCGGGCGACGGGCTTCCGCTGGTGGATCGAGCGCTTCCGCCGCACCTTCGAGCTCGTCGACCTGGCGCGGATCGACCACTTCCGCGGCTTCGTCGCCTACTGGGCCGTACCCGTCGAAGCGCCGACGGCGAGAGCCGGCTCGTGGCGGCGCGGGCCCGGCCGGGCGCTGTTCGACGCGGTGGCGGCCGAGCTCGGGGCGCTGCCCTTGATCGCCGAGGATCTGGGCGTGATCACGGCGCCCGTCGAGCGCCTGCGCGACGAGCTGGGCCTCCCGGGGATGCACGTGCTCCAGTTCGGCTTCGACGGCGGGAGGAGGAACCCGCATCGGCCCGAGCGCCACCGCGAGAACGGCGTCGTCTACACGGGCACGCACGACAACGACACCGCGCGCGGCTGGTGGGACTCGCTCACGCGCGCGCAGCGCGCGCGCACGGGCCTCGACCCGCGCGACCCCGCCTGGAGCCTCGTCGAGCTGGCGCTCTCGTCGCCCTGCCGCCTCTCGGTCGTGCCGGCGCAGGACCTCCTCGGCCTCGGCACCGAGGCGCGGATGAACGTCCCCGGCCGGGAAGCGGGCAACTGGCGCTGGGGCCTGGAGCCGGGGCAGCTGACGGACGGGCTCGCCGAGCGGCTGCGCTCGGCCACGCGCGCCGCCGGCCGGTAGATACTCGCGACATGTCGGAGCCGAGGAGGTCGCTCCCCGCGCGGCCGAACGTGATCTGGCGGCTGTTCGTCGTCAGCCAGCTCGTCGGCACGCTGCTCGAGCGCGAGTTCGCACGGCTCGAGCTCACGGCCCGCGACTTCGCCGTCCTCAGCACGATCGGCGCGACGAGCGCGATCACGCCCCGCGACCTCGCGGAGCTGCTCGGGATGCCGGCGACGACGCTCTCGGCGGTGCTGAAGCGGCTCGAGGAGCCCGGCGCCGTCCGCCGCCGGCGCAACCCCGAGGACGGCCGCTCCGTCCTGCTCGAGCTGACGGCGGAGGGCCGTGCGCGCATGGAGGCGGCGGCGCCCGCCCTCCGCCGCGCGGTCGCCGCGCTCGACGAGGCGCTCGAGGCGCCCGTCGACCAGCTCCAGGACGCGCTCGAGGCCTACGAGCGCGCTGCGCGGCGGGCGCTGGACGGTACTGCGAGCTCGTAGTATTTTACTGCGTATTCGCACTATCTCCCGGGAGGCTCCATGCGTCCGCTCACCGCCGCCGCGCTCGCCCTCGTCCTCGCCACGGTCGCGACCGCGGCCGCAGCGCCCCCGCGCGTGGTCGCGGTCGTCGAGACGGGGCCGAACCCGTGCGCCGCGGTCGGCGGCTTCGACGCGGTCTGGGTCGCCGGCCACGGCGCGGGCGAGCTGCTGCGCGTCGACCCGCAGACGAACCGCGTCACCGACCGGATCGCGGTCGGCCGCGGGCCGTGCGGGCTCGCCGTCGGCGCCGGCAGCGTCTGGATCGACGGCTTCGGCACGAACACGATCGAGCGCGTCGACCCGGCCACGCTGCGGGTGGTCGCGCGGATCCGCGTCGGCAGGGCACCGTGGGACGTGGCGTACGGGGCAGACGCCGTGTGGTCGACCGACAACGGCTCGGGCACGGTCTCGCGGATCGACCCGGCCTCGAACCGCGTCGTCGCCCGGATCAGGACCGGCGGCAGCCCGGCGAACATGCGCTTCGGCGCAGGCTCGCTGTGGGTCGGGAGCAACCGCGGCGCCGTCGTCTGGCGCGTCGACCCGCGGACGAACCGGGCCCGCCGCATCCGCATCCGCGGCGCCCTCGCGCCCGCCTCCTTCACGCTCACAGCACGGCACGCGTGGGTCTCCGACCGCACCACCGGCTTCGTCCACCGGATCGACATCCGCACGAACCGGGTCGTGGGCCGGACGAAGGTGGGCACGAACCCGCTGATCGGCGACGTGGCGCCCGACGGCGGCGTCTGGATCCCGCTCCAGGGAGAGGCGCGCGTGGCGCGGCTCGACCCGCGGACGGGGCGCGTCACGCGGCGGCTGAAGGTCGGCTTCGGCCCCACGTTCGTCAACCTCGCCTACGGCGACCTCTGGATCGACAGCTTCCAGGGGACGAACGTGTACCGCGTCCGGCCGTAGACCGCCGTTACGCTGGCGGCATGCGACCGCGTGCGGGTGTGCGCGTCGCCGTGCTGCTGGGCATCGCCGTCGCGCTCGCGGGCGGGTGCAGCGCCGGGGGCGACGACGACGAGACCGCCGCGGCGCCGGCGACCGTGACGGTCACCACCACGGCCGCAAGCCCGGCAGCGGCCGCGCAGGGCGACGACGTCTTCGGCCGGATCCCGGAGATCGTCGATACCGTCGAGCGCTCCGTCGTCACGGTCCTCGTCTCGGGGCCGTCCGGCAGCGGCAACGGCAGCGGCGTGATCTGGGACGCGAGCGGCGACATCGTCACGAACAACCACGTCGTCGAAGGCGCCTCGGAGATCCGCGTCGCGCTCGCGTCCGGCGAGCGCCTGGACGCGGAGCTCGTGGCGACGGACCCGATCACCGATCTCGCGGTGGTCCGGGTGGAGCGGGACGGCCTGCCGGCGGCCCGGTTCGCCGAGGAGCTGCCCGAGGTCGGAGAGCTCGCGGTGGCGATGGGCGCGCCCCTCGGGTTCGAGAACACCGTCTCCGCCGGGATCGTCTCGGGGCTCCACCGCGAGATCCCCTCCGGCGGGCAGACGCCGGCGCTCGTCGACCTGATCCAGACGGACGCCGCGATCTCGCCGGGCAACTCGGGCGGAGCGCTCGTCGACGCGGACGGCGTCGTGATCGGCGTGAACGTGGCCTACATCCCGCCCGAGCAGCGCGCGGTCTCGATCGGGTTCGCGATCCCGTCGCCGACGGTGGTGTCCGTGGCGCGGCAGCTGATCGAGCGCGGCGAGGTGCGCCACGCCTACATCGGGATCCTCCCCGAGCAGGTGACGGCGGCGCTCGACCGGGCGTTCGGCCTCGGCGTCCAGTCGGGCGTCCTCGTCCGCGAGGTCACCGCCGGCACGCCCGCCGCCCGCGCGGGGCTGCAGCCGGGTGACGTGATCGTCGTCCTCGACGGCGACCCGATCGAGACGGTGGAGAACCTCTTCGCCGCGCTGCGACGCCTCGAGCCGGGCGAGGCCGTGGACGTCACGGTCGTGCGCGACGGCAGCAGGCGCACCGTGTCGGTGCGACTCGCGGCGCGCCCGTAGAGGCTCGCTCGTCAGGCGGCATCGCGCCGGAGGCCGCCGGCCTCGAGCGCGCGCATGACGTCCGTGATCGAGAGGATTCCGACCAGGCGGCCGTCCGCGTCGACGACGAGCGCCCGGCCGACGCCGTCGCCGAGCGCGGTGAGCGCGTCGGTCAGCTCCTGCTCGGGGCGCAGCGTCGGCACCTCGTCGCCGGCGAGCATGCACTGCCGCACCGTCTGCTCGTCCCACTCCGCCCGCGGAACCTGCGCGACGCAGCGGAACGGCAGCAGCCCGAGCGGGCGCTCCTCCGCGTCGACGACGGGGTACGTCGTGTAGCGGCGGCTCCACACCACGTCGTCCATGAACTGCCCGAGCGTCAGCTCCGGCGCGATCGTCGCCGGCTGCCGCACCATCAGGTCGCGGACGCGGAGCCCGCCGAGCGCGTCGCGGACGAGCACGTACCGCGCCTCCTGGCTCGCCGCCATCAGCAGGAACCAGCCGATGAACGCGAGCCAGGCGCCGCCGATCGCGCCGAGGCTGATGAACGCGAGGATGCCGCCGGCGATGAACACGAAGCCGAAGCCGCGGCCGATCGTGGCCGCGAGGTTCGTCGCCCAGCGGAAGTCGTCGCGCGAGGCCCACAGCGCCGAGCGCAGCACGCGACCCCCGTCGAGCGGGAGCGCCGGGAGCATGTTGAACGCGAGCAGCACGAGGTTCGTCACGCCGAGCCAGCCGAGGATCCCGTCGGCGAGGTCGGGCAGCTCCAGCAGCCAGGCTCCGGCGACGCAGAGGAGGCCGATCGCTAGCGACACGACCGGGCCCGCGATCGCGATGCGGAACTCGGCACCGGCACTCGGGAACATCCCCTTGAACTTCGCCACGCCGCCGAACAGCCACAGCGTGATCCCGTCGATCTCCATGCCCTCGCGCCGCGCGACGACGGCGTGCCCGAGCTCGTGCGCGAGCAGCGAGCCGAAGAAGAGAGCGGCCGCGACGACCGCGGCGGCGAGCGCGCCCGCCTGCGACAGCGACTCGTACCGGTCGCCCAGGTCGATCGCGATCGACCACACGATCAGCGCGAAGACGACGAGCCAGCTCCAGTTGACCCCGACGTCGATGCCGGCGATCCGCGCGATACGGAAGCTGGAGGTCATTCGAACGGCAGCTGCGAGGCGACGAGCCGTCGCCCCCGCGCCTCGTAGACGACGTCGACGGTCTCGTGCTTCCGGTAGGTGCCGGCGATCCCGAGGAAGATGCTGAGCCAGCGCCAGAAGCCGAGCCGTCCCTCCTGCTCGAGCGGGCGCGAGAACACGAGCGCGCGTCCCTCGACGCGGTAGTCGCGGCCGAGCTCCTGCCGTACGCCGTTGACGTACACCTCGAGCGCCTCCGGCACGTGGTCCGGGAGCAGGACGCGGCTCTCCGGCGCTCGTGACGTCTCTACCGAAGCGGGCGCCGCGGGCACGACCATAGAATGCCACCCGCACGTGCGCCGGATCCCGACCGCCGTCCTCCTCGTCGCCGCCGGTGCGCTGCTGGCGGCCGGGAGCGCCCTCGCCGGCTCGTACGGCGGCCTCGCTCCCCGCGAGCCCGCCTCGCCCGGCGCCGACGACATCCGCGACGTCTACTGGCTGCTCGTCGCGATCGCGCTGTTCGTGTTCGCGGTGGTCGCGATCCCGCTGACGATCTTCGTCGTCCGGTTCCGCTCGCGTGGGCGGCCGCGCGAGGTCGAGGGGCCGCAGATCCGCGGCAACTCGTCACTCGAGATCGGCTGGACGCTCGGCGCCGTCGGCCTCGTCACGATCCTGATCGCGTTCGTCTTCTACAAGCTCCCGGGGATCGTCGACCCGGGCCAGGCGGCCGGCGAGGAGTTCACCGTGCGCGTCGAGGGGCGGCAGTTCTACTGGCGCTACGTGTACCCGAACGGCGTCGTCGCGTTCGACGCGGCGCGCCTCCCGCTCGACCGCGAGGTCACCTTCGCCGTGAGCGCGCCCGACGGCGACGTGATCCACAGCTTCTGGATCCCGAATCTCGCCGGCAAGCGCGACGCGATCCCCGGCCAGGAGACCGAGTTCCGGGTGGTGCCGACGAAGACGGGAACGTTCGACGTCATCTGCGGCGAGTTCTGCGGCCTCCAGCACGCCGTCATGCGCGGCAGCGTCGAGGTGCTCCCGGCGGAGGAGTTCGACCGCTGGCTCTCCGAGCAGGAGCAGGAGCAGACCGAGGCGAGCGTCGAGCTCGGCGGCTCGATCTGGACGTCCGTGTGCGCGAAGTGCCACGGCCCGGACGTCGCCGGCGAGGTCGGGCCGGCGCTCGAGGGCAACCCGCTGCTCGCGGACGCGCGGGCGCTCGAGCTCGTCGTACGGAACGGCCGCCGGACGATGCCCGCCGTCGGCCAGGGCTGGACCGAACAGGAGATGGCCTCGCTCGTGGAGTTCACGCGCGCACTCGCGGGGCAGGGCGGCGACGGGGGAGGGAGCGATGGCGGCGAGGGCTGAGGTCGAGCGCTACCGCCCCGACTGGATGCGCGGCCGCGTCACGTCGTGGCTGACGACGGTCGACCACAAGCGCATCGGGATCCTGTACCTGGCGACGTCGCTGGTCTTCTTCATCGCCGGCGGGGTGATGGCGCTGCTGATCCGCACGCAGCTGATCGTCCCGGACAACGACTTCATCACCCGCGACGGCTACAACCAGCTGTTCACGATGCACGGGACGACGATGGTCTTCCTCGTCGTGGTGCCCGTCTGGGCCGGCTTCGCGAACTTCCTCGTCCCGCTGATGATCGGCGCGCGCGACATGGCGTTCCCGCGCCTGAACGCGCTCTCGTACTGGCTGTTCCTGTTCGGCGGGATCGTCCTGATGATGAGCTTCTTCGCGGCGCAGGGCGCGTCCCGGTCGGGCTGGTACGGGTACCCGCCGCTGTCGATCCAGAGCGAGGGGAACGGCCAGGACTACTGGATCCTCGGCATCCACATCCTCTCCGCGGCCTCGCTGCTGGGAGCGATCAACTTCATCGTCACGATCCAGAACATGCGCGCCGCGGGGATGACCTGGATGCGGATGCCGCTGTTCGTGTGGACGATCTACGTCTACGCCTGGCTGCTGCTCGCGGTGCTGCCGGTGCTCTCGGCGGGCCTGACGCTGCTGCTGCTCGACCGGCAGGCCGGGACGCACTTCTTCCTCCCGGCCGAGGGCGGCGAGCCGATCCTCTACCAGCACGCGTTCTGGTTCTTCGGCCACCCCGAGGTCTACATCATGATCCTGCCGGCCTTCGGGGTGATCTCGGAGGTGCTCCCGGTCTTCTCGCGCAAGCCGATCTTCGGCTACAAGGCGATCGCGTTCTCGACCGTCGCGATCGGCTTCCTGTCGATGCTCGTCTGGGCGCACCACATGTTCACCGTCGGGCTGCCGAACGAGCTCAACGGCTGGTTCCTCGTCGCCTCCGTGCTGATCGGGGTGCCGACCGGGATCAAGATCTTCAACTGGGTCGCGACCACCTGGCGCGGGAACCTCATCTTCGACACCCCGCTGCTGTACGCGATCGGGTTCCTGTTCGTGTTCACCCTCGGGGGGCTGTCGGGGATCTTCGTCGCGGCGTTCCCGTTCGACTGGCAGGCCCACGACTCGTACTTCGTCGTCGCGCACCTGCACTACGTGCTCTTCGGCGGCGCGATCTTCGCGATGCTCGGGGCGTTCCACTACTGGTGGCCGAAGCTCGCGGGGAGGATGCTCGACCGGCGGCTCGGCCGGCTCGAGTTCGCGCTCGTGTTCGTCGGCTTCAACCTCACCTTCGGGCCGCAGCACATGCTGGGACTGGACGGGATGTCCCGGCGCGTCT
>DATHTC010000451.1:0-2966 GCA_035463735.1 Gaiellaceae bacterium
CGGCCTCGGGCTGCGGCACGAAGCTGGGACTCGGCAGCACCTCCGCGAGCAGGTCTGCCGCGACCTCGGCCGCGCGGGCGTAGACGGCGCCGGCGTCGTCCTCGTCGCGGATCGGAAATGCCCGCTGCGCCGCGATCGGCCCGGCATCCAGGGCCGTCACCGTCTCGTGGATCGTCACGCCGGTCTCGGCGTCGCCGGCCATGATCGCCCGCTCGACCGGCGCCGCTCCCCGCCACCGCGGCAGGAGCGAGGGGTGGACGTTCAGCCACAGCGTGCGCGCGAGCAGCTCCTCCGGGATCAGCAGCCCGTAGGCGCAGACGACCACCCGCTCTGCCGCGGGGAGCTCCGCCTCCGCCGGCCGCTCCGACTGGAGCACCACGAGGCCGAGCCGCTCCGCAACCTCCTTCGCGGGCGGCGGCGCCAGTTTCCGCCCGCGCCCGCGCGCGGCGTCGGGGCGGGTGAGCAGGAACGCGACGTCGTGGGACGCGGCGAGCCGCTCGAGCACGTCGGCCCCGAACGGCGCGGTCGCTGCGACGCCGATGCGCATGCGCGGAACGTACCCCGGCGCCGGCGTTTACGCCGCGAAAGCGGACAAGTAACAGTGTGTTACTTCCTCGCTTTCGCGCAGGGTCCTCGGCGCCGCCGTGGGAGCGGTGGGCGCTAGGTGAGGACGATGCGCGGGCGCAGCACCGAGAGCGCCTCGCGGCGGGCCTCGGACGTCGTGCGGTCGAGGATCAGCACGCCGTCGAGGTGGTCGACCTCGTGCTGCACCACGCGGGCGGCGAGATCCTCGAGCTCGAGCCGCACCTCCGCGCCCGCCGGATCGCGCGCCTCCACGACCACGCTCGCCGACCGCTCCACTGGGACGAGCACGCCCTGGAGCGAGAGGCAGCCCTCGTCCTCGGTCTCCGCCGCGCCGCTCAGCTCCACGAGCTCCGGGTTCACGAGCGCGAGCGGCTCCTCCTCGGCGCCGGGCTGGATCACCACGAGCCGCTGCAGGATCCCCACCTGGTTCGCGGCGAGGCCGACGCCGTTCGCCTCCTGCATCAGCCGCGTCATCCGCTCGGCCAGCCGTGCGAGGTCGTCGTCGAACCGCTCGACCGGGCGAGCGCGCATGCGCAGCACGGGGTCGCCGTACTGCCGCACCTGCACGAGCGCTGTCCGCCGCCGCGCCTCGCGGTCGGCGTCGAGCTCCTCCTGCCGGATCTGACCCGCCTCGTTCGCCATCGCGGGCGAGTCTAGCCGGGCGACTCAGAGCGATTGCGGGTCGACGTCCACCACCACGGTCAGGCCGTCGCGGCGCATCGCCGGGGCGGCCGCCGCGAGCAGGCGCGCCGCCCGCGCCGCCACCGCGCGCGGCCGGTCGGTCTTCGCCACGAGCTGTGCCCGCCATCTCCCGCGAAGGCGCAGCACGGGCGCCGGACCGAGCACGTCCGCCGTCGCGAGTCCCGCCTTCAGCTCGAGCAGCGCCCGCATGGGACCGTCGAGGTCGGGGCCGGAGACGAGCACGCGCACGAGGTGGCGGAACGGCGGGTAGCCGAGCGCGCGCCGCCGCTCGAGCTCGCCGGCGAGGAACCCCGCGACGTCGTGGCGGGCCGCGAAGCGGACGGCGCGCGCGTCGGGCTGGAACGTCTGCACGAGCACCCGCCCCGGCGCGTCGCGGCCGCTCCGACCTGCGAGCTGTGTGAGGAGCTGGAACGTCCGCTCTTCAGCGCGGAAGTCCGGCATCCCCAGTCCGGTGTCGGCGTCGACGACGGCCGCCAGCGCGACGCCGGGGAAGTGGTGCCCCTTCGCCACCATCTGCGTCCCGATCAGCACCGCGCGGTCGGCGGCCGCGAAGGCGGCGAGGACGCCCGCGACCGCCCCCGGCCGCGCCGCCGCGTCCGCGTCGAGCCGGAAGGTCTCGAGCTCCGGCACGTGCCGTGCCAGCTCGCGCTCGAGGCGCTGCGTGCCGGTGCCGATCCGCGCAAGCTCGGGCGACCCGCACGCGGGGCAGGTCTCCGTCCCGGGCTCCGCGTGCCCGCAGTGGTGGCAGTGGAGCCTGCCGTCGCCGTGGAGCACGAGCGAGACGTCGCAGTTGGGGCAGCGGATGGTGAGCCCGCAGGCGCGGCAGTGGAGCGCCGGCGTGACGCCGCGGCGGTTGAGCAGCAGGATCGCCTTCCCGCCCTCGGCCGCGATGCCGGCGAGCGCCTCCAGGAGCGGCGCCGAGAGCGGGTAGCCGGCCTCGCGCCGGAGGTCGACGATCCGCACGGGCGGCAGCGGGCCGGCGAGGCGGCCGCCGAGCTCGAGCCGCTCCAGCCGCTCCCAGCTCTCGGGCCTGGGCGTCGCGGTCCCGTAGACGGCCGCGGCGCCCTCGAGGGACGCCCGCTTGGCCGCGACCGTGCGGGCGTCGTAACGCGGGTCGGACTCCTGCTTGTAGGACGCGTCGTGCTCCTCGTCGACGACGATCAGACCGAGCCCTTGGACCGGCGCGAAGACCGCCGAGCGGGCGCCGATCACCACGCGTGCGTCGCCCGCGAGGATCCGCTCGCGCTCGTCCAGCCGCTCCGCGTCCGTCAGCCCCGAGTGCAGGATCGCGATCCGGTGACCGAAGCGGGCGCGGAAGCGGCCGACCGCCTGCGGCGTGAGCGCGATCTCGGGCACGAGCACGATCGCCCCGCGGCCCCGCTCGAGCGCCGCGGAACAGGCCTGGAGGTAGACCTCGGTCTTCCCCGACCCCGTCGCGCCGTGGAGCAGGAACGGCCCGCCCGCTCTCGCGTCCATCGCC
Source organism: Gaiellaceae bacterium (assembly GCA_035463735.1). Classification (GTDB taxonomy): domain Bacteria; phylum Actinomycetota; class Thermoleophilia; order Gaiellales; family Gaiellaceae; genus DATHTC01. Next base: position 2,768 of record DATHTC010000451.1, read on the forward strand.
GCCACGATCCGCTCGACCGCGGCCTCCTGCGAGGGGGACAGCGACGCCGGCGCAGCCTCCCCGACCAGCGCGTCGCGATCCGCGGGCTCTGGCCGCTCCCCGACCTTCCGCACGCGGCCTGGCGGGGCGACGAGCGCGAGCGCCCGACCGGGCGTGGAGCCGTAGTACTCGGCGAGCCAGAGCGCGAGGTCGACGAGGG
>DATHTC010000452.1:0-1941 GCA_035463735.1 Gaiellaceae bacterium
GGACGGCGATTCCCGCGGCCGCGAGCGCCGCGACGGCGCCGGCGGCCGCGAGGAGCGTCGCGCGCCGGCGGTCGGCGACCCGGCGACGGGGGAGGAACGCCGCGGCGGCGAACCCCGCGGCGCCGAGCAGGCGGGCGGCGACGGCCGCCCAGACGACGACGTCGGTGTCACGGGCGTCGGGGTCGATCGCGGAGGGGAGGGCGCCGAGGAAGAGGTTGCCGAGCGCGAGCACGGCGAGCGCCCACGCGAGCACGAGGTCGCCGGGGAAGCCTGTCCGGCGGAACCTGCCGGCCATCAGGTACGCCGCGAGCAGCCCGACGACGGCCGCCACCGCCTCCAGCGGCACGTGCAGCCCCGGCGCGTGGTAGGCGAAGCGGAGGTCTGGGAGGAGCGTGACGGCAAGCGTCGCCGCGGCGGCGCCGGCAGCCGTCAGGAGCACGTAGGAGCGCAGCCGCAGTGACACCCTCCCCCCAATGTTCGTGGTGGTTCAGCGGCGTTATGACCCCCGTCGGGGGGATTGATGCGCCGCAGGAGCCGGGGCTACGCGGTCGCCGCGACCGGGAAGAAGCGCGCCAGCCGCCAGTCGGCCCGCGAGGGGAGGGCCGTTCGCGCCGCGAGGATCGCGTCGCTGATCGTCGCGCCGCGCCCGGTCGCCCGGCACGACTCGCCGGAGGCGGTGAACTCGGCGCAGATCTCGACGGACGAGCGCCGGCGCCGTCGCCGTGGCGCGGGCGGCGGGACGGGCGGCCAGTGGTCGAGGGCGGGGACAGTGTGCATGGGACGAATCCTGGCGGCCGGCGAGGCCGGGCGGAAGCCGGGAGCCCGCCCCCGCGGGGTACGGCTGGCACCCGGCTCGCGCGCCCGCTACAAAGGGCGCATGCGGCTCGGCCCTCTCGTCGCGCTCGGCGCCGCTCTCGCCGCGGTGCTGGTGCTCGCGGGGTGGCGCGGGCGGAGCGAGGCGGCGTCGCCACCGGCGTTCCCCGTCCGCGAGTACCGCGTTCCGGCCGGCTCGCACCCGCACGACGTCGCACCCGCCCGCGACGGCGGCGTCTGGTACACGGCGCAGCGGAGCGGCGCGCTCGGTCACCTCGACCCGGCGACGGGCAGGACGCGGCACGTCCCGCTCGGGCAGGGCTCGGCGCCCCACGGCGTCATCGTCGGGCCCGACGGCGCGCCGTGGATCACGGACAGCGGCCTGAACGCGATCGTCCGCGTCGACCCGAGGACGAACGCGGTGCGCAGCTTCCGCCTCCCCGCGAGCAGCGGCTACGCGAACCTGAACACGGCCGTCTTCGACCGCGCCGGCGTGCTCTGGTTCACGGGCCAGAGCGGGATCTACGGGCGCCTGAACCCGCGAACAGGTGCGATGCGGGTCTTCCGCGCGCCGCGCGGAGCAGGGCCCTACGGCATCACGGCGGCCCGCGACGGCTCCGTCTACTACGCCTCGCTCGCTGGCAGCTACCTCGGCCGGGTCGACCGCCGGACGGGGCGCGCGACCGTGCTCCAGCCGCCGACGCGCGGCCAGGGCGCGCGCCGCGCCTGGGCCGACTCCCGCGGCCGCATCTGGGTGAGCGAGTGGAACGCAGGGAAGGTCGGGAGGTACGACCCGCGGACGCGGCGCTGGCGCGAGTGGCGGCTCCCAGGTGCGAACCCGCAGCCGTACTCGGTCTACGTCGACGACCGCGACGTCGTCTGGCTGACCGACTTCGGCGCGAACGCGATCGTGCGCTTCGACCCGCGCACGCTGCGCTTCCGCAGCATCCGCCTTCCGAGCCCCGGCGCGGCCGTGCGGCAACAGCTCGGCCGCCGCTGCGAGGTCTGGGGCGCGGAGTCTGCGGTCGACAAGCTCGTCGTCGTGCGCACCTGCTAGCGACGCTCGGCAAGCGCGCGTCGGCCTCCGGTGCCGCGACGGCCTCCCCCGCTCGAACCGGTCTCCTCCGG
>DATHTC010000453.1:0-4545 GCA_035463735.1 Gaiellaceae bacterium
GACGAGTTCGCCGAGCTGCGCCCGCGGATCGTCTGGGACCGCACCGGCGGGATCGTCCGCGGCCGCGACGGCGTGCGGCGGCTCGCGGTCACGAACGCCGGCGCGATCCCCGACCGCGGCCTCTTCGGCGTCCACCTCGTCAACGGTGGCGGCCGGGTCGGCGAGCTCGACGAGGAGATGGTCTACGAGGCGCGCGCCGGGCAGACCTTCCTCCTCGGCGCGTCGACGTGGCGGATCGAGGAGATCACGCGCGACCGCGTGCTCGTCTCGCCGGCGCCCGGCGTCCCCGGCGCGGTGCCGTTCTGGAAGGGCGAGGGCGTCGGCCGCCCGTACGAGCTGGGTGCCGCCATCGGCCGCGCCTCGCGCGAGCTCGTGGCGCTGCCGGAGGCGAAGGCGCGGGCGCGGCTGCGCGACGAGTACCACCTCGACGAGCGCGCCGCCGGCAACCTGCTCACGTACCTGCGCGAGCAGCAGGAGGCGACGCGCGCCGTTCCGTCCGATCGCACCGTCGTGCTCGAGCGCTTCCGCGACGAGATCGGCGACTGGCGGCTCTGCATCCTCACCCCGTTCGGCGGCCGCGTGCACGCGCCGTGGTCGATGGCGCTGCAGGCGCGGCTGCGCGACTCGCTCGGGCTCGAGGTGCAGTCGCTGTGGTCGGACGACGGGATCGCGCTCCACTTCCCCGACGCGGACGCGCCGCCCCCGCTCGACGACGTCCTGATCGAGCCCGAGGAGCTGGAGGACCTCGTCGTCAACGAGGTGGGCCAGACCGCGCTCTTCGGCGCGCGCTTCCGCGAGAACGCGGCGCGCGCGCTGCTGATCCCGCGCCGGCGGCCCGGCGAGCGGACGCCGCTCTGGCAGCAGCGCCTGAAGGCGCAGTCGCTGCTCCAGGTGGCGCGGAAGTACGGCTCGTTCCCCGTGATCCTCGAGACCTACCGGGAGTGCCTGCAGGACGTGTTCGACCTGCCGGCGCTGAAGGACGTGCTCCGGCGGCTGCGGACGCGCGAGCTCGACGTCGTCGACGTGGAGACCGCCAACGCCTCGCCGTTCTCGGCCTCGCTGCTCTTCGACTACGTCGCCACGTACATGTACGAGGACGACACCCCGCCCGCCGAGCGGCGCGCGCAGGCGCTGTCGCTCGACCGCGAGCTGCTACGGGAGCTGCTCGGCGCCGAGGAGCTGCGGGAGCTCCTGGACGCGGACGCGCTCGCACAGGTGGAGGCGTCGCTGCTGCCGACGCCCCGCAACGCCGACGAGCTCCACGACCTGCTGCGCCTGCGCGGGCACCTGTTCGTGGGCGAGTACGACGCAGGCTTCGCGGAGACGCTCCTGCGCGAGCGGCGGGCGATCCGCGCGCGGCTCGGCGGGGCCGACGCGATCCTCGCGGCCGAGGACGCGGGGCGGTACCGCGACGCGCTCGGCGTGATGCCGCCGGGCGGGCTCCCGGAGGCCTTCCTCGAGAGCGGGGAGGAGCCGCTGCGCTCGCTCGTCGCCCGCTACGCGCGCGGCCGCGGCCCGTTCACGACCGCCGAGGCGACCGCGCGGTTCGGGATCGACGTCGAGCCCGTGCTCCGGGACCTCGAGCGCGAGGACCGGCTCGTCCGCGGCGAGCTCCGTCCCGGCGGCACCGAGCGCGAGTGGTGCGACCCGGACGTCCTCCGCCGCCTCAGGCGCGCCTCGCTTGCCGCGCTGCGCAGGGAGGTGGAGCCGGCGGAGCAGCGCGCGCTCGGCCGCTTCCTCCCGGCGTGGCACGGGATCGACCGGCGCGCGACGCTGCGGGAGGCGCTCGTGCCGCTGCAGGCGCTGGCCCTCCCGGTGGGCCTGTGGGAGAGCGACGTGCTCCCGCGCCGCGTTCCCGGCTATCGCCCGACCGACCTCGACGCGCTCTGCGCCTCGGGCGAGGTCGTCTGGGTCGGAGCGGGGCTCGACCGCGTCGCGCTCTTCTTCCGGGAGGACGCCGCCGCGCTCGGGCGCCCGCCGGCCGCACCGCGGCCCGAGGGCGAGGCGCACGACGCGGTCCGCGCGGCCCTCGGGCGCAGCGCCGAGTTCTGGTACGACCTGCTGGCGGCGACGGAGCTCGATCCCGAGACGGCGCTGCCGGCCCTGTGGGATCTCGTCTGGGCCGGCGAGGTCACGAACGACGCCTGGACGCCGCTCCGCGCGCAGCGCCGCTACGGCGTGCCGACGGCGCAGCGGCGGCGCCCGCGGCGCTTCGATCGCCGCCGCGCGCAGGCGATCACGGCCACGCAGGGCCGCTGGTCGCCCGCCGAGCGGCTCTTCGCGGAGCCGCCCGACCGCCGCGCCCTCGCCGAGTTGCTGCTCGAGCGGCACGGGATTGTCACCCGCGACGCCGTGCGCGCCGAGGGCATTCCCGGCGGCTACGGCGCCGTCTACGGGGAGCTGCGCGCGCTCGAGGTGCTCGGCACGTGTCGCCGCGGCTACTTCGTCGAGGGGCTCGGCGGGGCCCAGTTCGCGCTCGCGGGCGCGGTCGAGCGGCTGCGCGAGCTGCGGCCGCGGGAGGGGGAGGACGACGAGCCCGACGCGCTCGTGCTGGGCGCGTCCGACCCCGCGCAGCCGTACGGCGCGGCGCTTCCGTGGCCGAGGAGGGCCGGCGCGCGGGCGGCACGGGTCGCGGGCGCGCACGTGGTGCTGCTGGACGGGGAGGCGGCGCTGTTCGTCGACCGCGGCGGCCGCTCGCTCGTCCCGCTCCGCGACCCCGACGAGGCGTGGCTGCGGCCCGCGCTCTCCGCGCTCGTGGCTCACGTCCGCCGCGGCGGCGCGAAGCGGCTGGCCGTCGAGCGCTTCGACGGGCGGCCGGTGGCGGAGACGGAGCTGATGCCGCTCCTCGTCGAGGCCGGGTTCGTCGCCGGCCCGCGCCGCGCCGTGCTGCGCCCGTAGCGAGGAACGAATCGCGCCCGGGCTTCGTTCGACAGAACGTGGACATCCACCCCTACCGGCTCGGCTTCGCGGTCAAGGTGCTCGGCGAGGGCGGTCTTGCCACCTCCGACACCCGGCGGTGGCAGTCGAGCCCGCACCTGTCGCGCAGCCTGGAGCTCCTCGACGCCGTCTTCGACTACCTCGATCGGATCGACGTGCGCGTCTACCGGCTCCCGAGCTCCACGATCCCGTACGGGACGCACCCCGACCTGCCGCAGCTCGACTACCGGCGCCAGCTCGACGAGTGCGCCGAGGGCGTGGCCGCGCTCGGCGCGAAGGCCCGTGCGCTCGGGCTCCGTCTCTCGACGCACCCCGGCCAGTACACGGTGCTGAACGCGCTCGACCCCGAGGTCGCCCGGAAGGCCGCGCTCGACCTCGAGCAGGACGCGGCGCTCTTCGATGCGTTGGGCCTCGGCCCGGAGGCGGCGATCGTGCTCCACGTCGGCGGCGTCTACGGCGACCGCGCCGCCGCGCTCGACCGCTGGGCACGCGCGTACGAGGCGCTGTCGCCGTCGGCTCGGGCACGGGTCGCCGTCGAGCACGACGAGACGTCCTTCGACGCGGCCGACGTGCTCGAGCTGCACCGCCGCACCGGCGTCCGCGTCGTCTTCGACCTCCACCACCACCGCTGCAACGCCGGCTCGCTCGACGCGGCGGAGGCGCTGGCCGGCGCGTACGCCACGTGGGGCGACGTCCGGCCGAAGGCGCACGTGTCGAGTCCCCGGACCGAGCTCCGCGTCGTCGGGCGCGGGCGACGGCCGGTCCCGCCGCTGCTCGACCAGCACGCCGACTTCGCGACGCCCTGGGACGTCGCCGCGCTGCTCGAGCTCGCGCCCGGCCCGCTCGACGTCGTCGTCGAGGCGAAGGCGAAGGACCTTGCCGTGCTCTGGCTCCGCGACCAGCTCGCGCGCGTGGCGCCCGGGGTCAGCGCGGCGGAGGAGCGGCGAGGCGGCCGAGCAGCCACCCGAAGAGCGCGTGGCGCCACGTCGACTGCGCGAACGCGCGCGGGCTCCTCGCGAGCTCCCGCGACTCGGCGACGGCGATGAGCGGCCACAGCGCGACGTGCTCCGCGAGCGCCATCGCGAGCGCGAGCCGGCGCGGCTCGACGGACGTGCGGCGGCGCGCCTCGTCGAACGCGAGCCCGAACCCGGCGCCGTTCGCGGCGTGGATCGCGAGCCCGACGCGCGGGCCGCGGCCGACGAACCGCCCCAGCAGCCGCGCGTCGGAGTAGTCGACGCGGAACACGAGGCGGTCGAGCGGCTCCTGGAGCGCCCAGACGGTCGCCGCGGCGGCGCCGGCGGCCGCCGCACGCACGCGCGGCGTCACGCGCCGAGCTTCCGCAGCTCGCGCACGGCGCGGCGAAGGTCGCCGTTCACGTACGCCGCGCCGAGCGCCTTCCTCTGCTCGCCCGCGAACCCTGCCCCGCCGACGACGAGCTTCATCCCGCGCGGGAGCGGTGCGCGCTCGAGCTCGGCGGCGAGCTCGCCGACTCGCTCGGCCGTGGAGGCGCTGACCGCGACGATCCGCGCGCCGACGACCTGCGCGAAGTCGACGGTGTCGCGGAGCGGCGTGTCGGCGCCGAGGTAGGCGACCTGCCAGCCGTCGGCG
>DATHTC010000454.1:0-2544 GCA_035463735.1 Gaiellaceae bacterium
GGTAGGAATCGGCGCGCTCCTCGGCGGCATGTTCCTCTGGGTCTTCGTCGCCATCGCCGTTGCGACGAACGTCATCGGCTACCGGTTCTCGGACCGGCTTGCGCTGAAGGCGAGGCGGGCGCAGCCGGTCGAGCCCGGCACGCACCCGGTGCTCGAGGCCACAGTGCAGGACCTCGCGCGGCGCGCGCAGGTTCCCGTCCCGCAGCTGTACCTTGCGGAGCGAGTCGCGGGAGTGTAGGAACCGACCGAGGAGACGAGATGCCGCCGCTCATTTCCCGGGGCTTTCGCGGCCGGCGCGGCGACGCGCCGGCGGGCCGCGTGCCGCCCGGCCAGTACGTGACTCCGGACTTTCCCGTCCTCTCCGCCGGGCCGACCCCGCATACGCCGCTCGATCGCTGGGACTTCTCGATCGTCGGCGAGATCGACGAGCCGCGCCGCTGGACGTGGGAGGAGTTCCGCGGGCTGCCGAGCGAGGAGGTGACAGTCGACATCCACTGCGTGACCAAGTGGTCGAAGCTCGACACCGTCTGGCAGGGAGTCTCCGTCGACACGCTCCTCGACGGGATCGAGACCTCGGCCGAGCACGTGATCCAGTTCAGCGACGGCGGCTACACGACCAATGTGCCGCTCGAGGACGTCACCGGCGGCAGAGCGTGGGTCGCCTTCGGCTACGACGGCGAGCCGCTCGAGCCCGAGCACGGCGGCCCGGCGCGGATGCTCGTCCCACACCTCTACTTCTGGAAGAGCGCGAAGTGGGTGCGCGGTCTGCAACTCCAGACGTACGACGAGCCGGGGTTCTGGGAGGTCAACGGCTACCACAACTACGGAGATCCATGGAAGGAACAGCGGTACTGGGGCGACTGAGCTGGCAAGTCGCGGAGGTCATCGACGTCGTCGAGGAGACGCCGCGCGTCAAGACGATCCGCTTCGAGATCCCAGGCTGGGCGGGCCACCGCGCCGGCCAGCACGTCGACGTCCGCCTGACCGCCGAGGATGGCTACCAGGCGCAGCGCAGCTACTCGATCGCGTCGCCGCCGGACGGCACTCGCGTCGAGCTGACCGTCGAGCGGCTGGAGGACGGCGAGGTCTCGCCGTACCTGACCGACGAGCTCCGGCCGGGCGACCAGATCGAGCTGCGGGGCCCCGTCGGCGGCTACTTCGTCTGGGAGCCGCCGCAGGGCGGGCCGCTGCTCCTCGTGGCCGGCGGCTCGGGCGTCGCGCCGCTGATGGCGATGATCCGGCTGCGCGCCGCCGTCGGCAGCGACGCCGACACCCGCCTCCTTTTCTCCTCACGCAGCTGGGAGGACGTCATCTACCGAGACGAGCTCGAGCGGCTGGAGGGCGGCGGTCTGCGCGTCGTGCACACGCTGACGCGGTCACCGCCGGCCGACTGGACCGGTTACGCACGCCGCGTCGACGCCGAGATACTGGCCGAGGTAGGCCCCGGACCGACGGAGCGACCACGGGTCTACGTCTGCGGCCCGACGCTGTTCGTGGAGGCAGTGGCGCAAGCGCTGGTGCAGCTCGGGCACGAGCCGCACATGGTCAAGACCGAGCGCTTCGGACCGACGGGAGGCTAAGAGATGGACGCGCTGATGCTGGACGGCAACGCGGTCGCCGGTCTCTTGCAGGAGGTGTTCGCGGTCGAGATGACCACTGCGATCGAAACGTGCAACGCGTGCGGCGCGACCAACGAGGTCGGGGCGCTCCATGTCTTTCGGGGCGCCGGCATCGTCATGCGCTGCCCGCACTGCGACAACGCCCTCGTGACGATCGCCGAGGGCGGAGCACGCATGTGGATCGGCTTCGCGGGAGTCCGCACGCTGCAGGTCACCGTCTAGCTGGGCTCGCAGGAAGGAGGTGAACCGGGTGGACGGCCACGCAGGAGAGTTCTCGCTCGCCACGCCCGTCGAAGGACACCCCGCCGGAACGCTGGTGCAAGTCACCGTCTCGGCAGCTCACCCCTCACGGCTTGCCCTGAACTTCAGCGACCACCATCCTGTGCTGACGAGCGCCTGTGCGCTTCTCTGCGGCCACGCCAGAGCCCTGGAGCTTTCGGAACTGGGCTCCACGGGCCCGCTCGTCAGGCGGCCCCGGCCGGCAGCCATCGCGCCCCCGAATGCTTCTCACGCCGCTGACGCCGGGAGCCATACGACGGAACTCGTGCCTCGGAAGTAGTGGGCGCTATCCGCACCGCTGGCTCCCGGGAACACCAGGTCGTCGTCGTCGGCGGAGGTTTCGGCGGCGTCCAGGCGGCCCTCAAGCTGCGCCGTGCGCCGGTCGAGGTCACGCTCGTCGACCGCCGCAACTTCCATCTCTTCCAGCCGCTCACCTACCAGGTCGCGACGGGCGCGCTCTCGCCCGACGAGATCGCGTATCCGCGCGCGATCTTCAAGCGCAACCGCAACGTTCGCGTGTTGCTGGCCGAGGTCGCCGACTTCGACCTCGGCGCGCGTGAGCTGCACCAGCGCTCCGTCTCGGGCGTGCCGGCACCTGAACGGCTCGGCTACGACACGCTGATCGTCGCCGGCGGCTCCCAGTACT
>DATHTC010000455.1:0-4538 GCA_035463735.1 Gaiellaceae bacterium
GTGGCGATCCCGGGTGCCCGACGCCCGGAGACGGCGCGCTCCGCCGCCCGTGCAGCGACGCTCGAGCTCAGCGTCCGTGACCGCGACGCCCTCGCGCGCGCCTTCGGGACGAGCCGCCGCGCCACGGCCCGGCGTGCACGACGGCGGCCTGACGGAGGCGAGGTGATCCTCGTGATGGGTATCCCGGGCGCAGGCAAGAGCCGGGTCGCGGAGGAGTACGTCGCGCGCGGGTTCCTCCGCCTCAACCGCGACGAGCGAGGCGGGTCGCTCCGCGAGCTCGCCGCCGCGTTGGACGAGGCGCTGTCGTCGGGCGCGCGACGGGTCGTCCTCGACAACACGTACCTGACGCGCGCGTCGCGGAGCTACGTCGTCGAGGCGGCGGGCCGGCAGCGGGCCGCGGCCCGCTGCGTCTGGCTGGACACGCCGCTCGCCCAGGCGCAGGTCAACCTCGTCGGGCGCCTGCTCGACCGCCTCGGCGGGCTCCCGACGCCCGACGAGCTGCGCGAGCTCGCGCGGCGCGAGCAGGGCGTGCTCGCCCCCACGTCGCAGATGCGCGCGCTTCGCGAGCTCGAGCCGCCGTCGGCCGACGAGGGCTTCGTGGCGGTGGAGCGGGTGCCGTTCGCGCGGACGACGGCTGAGCGACCGGGCGGCGCGGGCACGTTCGTGGCGGCCGCAGCCGTCGACCGGCCCGGCTGGGAGTCCGCGCTCGCGGCTACCGACCCGGACGCACCACACCTCGTCTTCGACTGGCGTCCGGACGGCGCCGCCGAGGAGCTCGCACCGGCGGCCGCGCGACTGGCAGAGGTCGTTGCCGGCCCGGTGGAGACTGCACTCTGCCCGCACGGCGGTGGGCCGCCGCGCTGCTGGTGCCGGCCGCCGCTCCCGGGCCTGCCGCTCGCCTTTGCGCGGACGCACGCCATCGAGCCGTCGCACTCGGTCCTGGTCGGGACGGGACCGGCGCACCGGACGCTCGCCACGGCCCTCGGCGCCAGCTACGTCGCCGTCTGAGACACCCGTCCGAGCAGCCTCCCCGAACGGCTGGGTTCTGCATGCGGCGTGCATTGGGTCTTTGCGGCGAGCCCGTGAAGAGGGATCCTTGTCCCACGCGATGGTGAGCCGCCCTCCCTCCGGCGCGATCCGCGTCCTCGTTGCCGATGCCGACCGCGTCTTGACGCAGGGCCTCCGGCGGACGCTGAGCGCGGACGAGCGCATCGACGTCGTCGGCACCGCGCAAACCGGGCGAGAGACGGTCAAGCTCGCCGCGTTGCTGCTACCCGACGTGGTCCTGATGGGGCTCGGGCTGTCCGATATCGACGCGATCGAGGCCACGAAGCGCATTCGCGAGACGGTCCGTTCCGCGCAGGTCCTCCTCCTGGCGCCCTCGGAGCGGCAACACGATGTGAGCCGCGCGCTCGAGGCAGGCGCCGCGGGGTTCGTGCGGCGGCACTGCACGTCGCCAGAGCTGCTGACGCCGATCTTCGCGCTCGCGATGGTGGCGGCGGTCGATGCGGCGCCCCATACGCTGCCGCACCAGACGGCCCGCCCGAGGCAGGTGCCGCGGTGACGCGACCGGCGACAAGGCAGCGCGTGGGCGCGGTCCTCGCGGTGGCGCTCGTCTGTTCGGCATACGCGGGCGTTGCGCGTGCCGAGGACCCGCTGCTCAGCCCGACGGCGGCCGAGGAAACCGAAGGCGCCTCGGCGGGCGCCCCCGCTCCGTCGACGGAGGATGCCCTCGCAACCGGGGACACGGCCGTCGGGGGCGCCGCGCCGACCTGCGCGGATCCAGTCGCCCCTACCGAGCCGGCGGCCGAGGTGACCGCGCCGGCATGCGCGGACGGTGCCGCGCCTACGGAGGCCGCCGCGCCGACGGACACCGCCGCGCCGACCGACGCCGCCGCGCCGACGGACACCGCCGGGCCGACGGACGCCCTCACACCGCCTGAGCCCGCGCCCGACGAGGCGACCGTGTCGGCGAGCGAGGATGCAGTCGTGCCGGCGGAGCCGCTCGTCGAGCCGACCGTGGCGGCGTGCGCGGATCCCGTCGCGGAGCCGTCGATCGAAGCGATCGCGCCTGCGACCGAGAATCCTGTCGAGGCCCCCGAGCCGCCCGGTGGGCCCTCCGCGCCGACGTGCGCTCCCGTCGAGCCCGCGGAGCCGCCCCTCGCGGCGGCCACGGCGCTGAGCGGGAGCTCGGTGGCGTCATCGACACCGTCCGCGGACGCGAGCGCGCCGGTGAGCGAGCAGCGTTCCGCCCTCGTGGCGCGCGTCGATACGACCGCGCAGCCCGCGGCGCCTGCCGATCCGCCGCCGACCCCTCCGGACCTACCCGCAGCGCCAGACGTCCTGGTCGGTGATCCCCTCGCGCCTTCGGGGCAGTCGAGCACGCCCTCCGCGCTCATAACCGCGGAGGTGCCCCCGGAGTCGTCCCTACGACCGGGGCGCCCGTCGATCGTGATCCAGCCGGCGGCAGTCGAACCCAGCATCGCCGACGCGTTCTCCGCCCTCTCCTCCGAGCGGAAAGCACGAGCGGCCGCCGGCGAGGAGGACGCCACGCATCGCTCGCCTCGCAGGGCCGATCGTCGCGGCCCGCCTCCTGATCGCGACCCGCGTCGCCCTCAACCGCCGTCGCCTTCCGCCGGCGGCACTTCGGGAGCCTCCGGAGGCGGTTCGTCCGGCGGGCTCGTCGCCGCACTCGTCGCGTCGTGCGCGCTCGTCCCCCCGGAGCTGGGGCGGCCACTCCACCTTCCTCCGGCTCACGTCCGGGAGACGACGCTCGTCGCCGGGCTCGAGCGTCCCGACTAGCTCCTCGCGCCGCCGGAGCGTCCGCAGGGATCGACCTGCGGCGCCCTGTTCAACGTTGCGACGAACCGAGGAGCGAGGAATGTCCATCCATCGGGCTCAACAAGACAGAGGAGAGGGGCGTAGGAACGGCTCGGCGTACGGCGCTGCCGCGGACCGGCCCGCGCGCAGGAAGAGCCACCGTGCCCGACCGCAGACGGCGGTCGTCGTCGATCGGGCTCCGAGCTGGCTTCGCGAGATCGAGCGTGTCCTCGAGCGGCTCGAGATCGAGGTGGTGGGAAGGGCGTCGTCGTCGGGACGGGGGCTCGCGCTCGTCGTCGAGACGCAGCCTGACCTCCTCGTCACCGAGACGGAGACGGGCAACCCCGAGGTCGACGGCATCGCGTTCCTGCGCGCGGCGAGGTCACACGTTCCGGGGCTTCGGACGATCGTCCTCTCGGGCTCCGGCGACCGCGAGGACATTGATTCGGCGTTCGCTGCCGGTGCCTGCGCCTACGTCGTCAAGACGACGCATCCGCACGACTTCGCGATGGCGATCCGGCAGCTGTTCGAACGCTCGATCCATTTCGCGCACGACGGTGCGGTGCCGCCGGCGCAACCGCGACCGCGGCCACTGACGCGCAGCGAGACCGAGATCCTCCGTGCCGTCGCAGACGGGCGCACGAACGCGGAGATCGCGCGGGCGCTGTGGGTGACCACGTCGACCGTCAAGTTCCACCTCGGGAGCATCTATCGAAAGCTGGGCGTGCCGAACCGGACGGCCGCGGCCCGGACGGCGAGTGCCCTCGGTCTGCTGGACGGAGAGCGACCCGGGAAACAGTCTATCTCGACCTGAGAGTGAAGATTGACCGATGACAGCGCGCGCTTCCGCGGTCGGCGGCGCTTCACGCCCGCGCCCAGTCACGTCCTGCCGTGGGCGTCCAAGCCATACGTCTCCGAAGAGGCCCGTGAAGGAGTAGCGACGACCCACCGGCGCGCCGAGGGCCTGCAGCCGATCCCTTCCGCCGGCCCTTCCCGCGCGGGGCGTGAGCCGGCCGCTCCGCGCGACGGTCGTGCAGTGCTCGGGCAACGGTCGCGGCTTCTTCGAGCACGATCCCTCCGGCTCGCCGTGGCAGGTCGGTGCGGCGGGAAACGTCGTCTGGACAGGGGTTCGGTTGCCGCGCTCGCCGAGGAGCTCGGCGGCGTCGCGGCCGGTGCGAGATTCATGACGGGCACCGGTGGCGAGGAGATTCCAGCCAACGTCCCCGAGCGGGAGGCCGTCGTCGAGCGGTCCGTGCCGATCGAGAAGGCGTTGGAGGACTGCCTGCTCGCGTGGGAGATGAACGGCGAGCCGGTGCCGCTGGCGCACGGCGGGCCGCTGCGGATGGTCGTCCCGGGCTACCTCGCGATCAACAGCGTGAAGTTCCTCAGGCGGCTCGCGTCCACCGAGCAGGAATTGGACGCCGACATCATGGTCAGCAGCTACGGGATGCGGCCGATCGGCGAGGACTCCGCCCCTCTCAGCCCACCTGCTGGGAGCACAACGTCAAGTCGTTCGTCACGCTCCCGGCCCACGAGGCGCAGGTTCCGGCGGGGCAGGTGCGTGTCGTCGGGGTCGCGGACGGCAACGAGCCCGTCGAGCGCGTCGAGGTCTCGACGGACGGCGGCCAGAGCTGGAACGAAGCGGAGTTCTACGGTGCCGACCTCGGTCGCTACGCGTGGCGCCGCTTCACGTACGTGTTCGAGGCCGAGCCCGGCTC
>DATHTC010000456.1:0-4401 GCA_035463735.1 Gaiellaceae bacterium
CTCCGAGCTCCGAGCGGTGGTGGTCGTCCCTGTCGTCGCCATCCCGGCTTCCACGATGAGACGCACCGGTCGAGCGCCGGCCGAATGCCGGTTGAGCCCGGGTCGAGGGTGCTACGTCGACGTGCTCTCGCGGAGACGCCACGGTCTCGTCGAGCATCCGGCGCACGCGCTCCCGCACCTGCTCGAGCTCGCTCACCCGCTCCCAGCGCGCGGGCGCAGCGGTCGAGCCGCGTTCGCGAAGGATCCGGGACATCGCCACCTCGTCCTTCCACTCGCCCTTCGCGACCGCCGGCGGGCCAAACGGAGCGCCGCCGTCGTGGACGCACGTTGCGAGCGTTCTCGTTCAACCGTGGGTGGGCGGCGCCACGAGCACCGCGCCGCCGTCACGGGCGACCACGCGCCCGGGGCAGCGCCGCCCGTCGAACCCCACCACGGAGCGGACGCCGAGGCGGCGGAGCAGCGCCGCGTCGCATGGCGTCCGGCGCAGCGCGCGCGCCGTCTCGGTCGCGGCCTCGGGCGCGGCCGTCGAGTAGCCGAGCGGCCGCTCCCGCGGCGCCTGCATCGCGTAGTACAGGTACACCGACGAGGCGAACTCGTCCGGGAGCCGCACCGGCAGCTCCAGCAGGCGGCCGGCCGGCTGCTCGCGGAGCGCGGCGTAGGCGCGGTTGCCCTCGTCGGCGTTCAGCGGCCGGAGGAGCTCGACGCCGGCGCGGAGGTCGACGACGCCGGCGAGTCCCGCCGCGGCGACCATCCACCCGCGGGGGACGCGCGCGACGGCGATCGCGGCGAGGCCGGCGAGGCACAGGCACGCGATCGGGAGCAGCCGCTCGGGCACGCGCGTCGAGCCCAGCCCGGGGAGCGTGCGCCAGAGCGGCTCGTACAGCGGCGTCGTCGAGCCGAGCGCGAGCAGCACGGGCACGACCACGCCCACGGCGAGCACGGCTGCGAGGTCGCGACGCCGCGCGAGCACGACGCCCGCGAGCGCGAGCAGCGGCAGGAGCCAGCCGAGCAGCACGAAGCGCTCGAACTCGTGCACCGTGCGCCCGAGGAAGTCCCCGACGTGCGCCGAGTAGCGCTCCACGTCCGCGAACGACCGCTCGGGTTCGTTCCCGCGCAGCGAGACGGCCCAGACGAGCAGCCCGGCAGCAATGCCGGCGCCGGTCGACCACCACGCCGCCGCACGCCGACCGCGCACGAGCGCGTACGCGAGCACGAACGGGATCGCGCCGAGCGCGAGGTGTACCTGCCCCGACAGCGGGATCGACGCGAGCGCCGCCGCGGCGAGCCACGTCAGCCGCCGCTCGACCCCGTACAGCGCGAGCGGCAGCAGCATCGACACCGGTGCGAGCAGGTGCCCGCCGGCGGTCTGGACGACGCGGTACGGCGCGAGCGCGAACGCGAGCCCGCCGACGAGCGCCGCCCCGAGCGGCAGGCCGAGCGTGCGCAGCCAGAGCGTCGTCAGCCCGCCGGCACCGACGTAGCCGAGCAGGACGAGCGCGTTCCACCCGCGCACCGTCCCGAGCAGCCACTCGAGCGGCCCGTACACGAGCGCGAACGGCCAGCCGGCGAAGTTCACGCGCGGCGGGACCGCCGGCTGGAACGAGTACGGGTCGAGCCACGGTGCCTCCCCGCGCGCCAGCCGGTGCCCGGGCAGCCAGAGGTTGTACGCCGTCTGCAGGTGGTCGCCGGGGGTGACCCGTCCGTCGCGCGGCGCGCCGTAGGCGAGGAAGCGCTCGTCGGCCTCACGCAGCGCGGGCCACGCCGACAACAGGCCCGCTCCGAGGAAGAGCCCTAGGGCGAGCCCGGCAACGCCTGCGCGGCCGCGAGCAGCTCGTCGAAGTCCGGCACCTCGCCTGACCTGTAGCGCCATGCGCCGCGGACCGTACCGCCGGCGTCGATCAGGAACGCCGAGCGCTCGGCGACGTCGCGCAGGCCGCGGTACTCGTGCGCAACGCCGAACGCGGCGACGGCGTCGCCGTTCCAGTCGGAGAGCAGCGGCACGTCCAGGTCGAGCGCGTGCACCCAGGCGGCGTGCGTGTACGGGGAGTCGCGCGAGATCCCGAACACGCGCGTCCCCGCCTGCTCGAACTCGGCTCTCCTGTCACGCAGGAGCGTCAGCTCGTCCGTTCAGGTGCTCGACCAGTCGAAGAGGTAGAAGAGGAGGAGCGTCGCGCCGCCCGCCCCGAGATCGCGCACCGATACGGGCTCGCGCGGAGCCTGCCAGACGGTCGCGTCGGGACAGGGGTCGCCTGGGCCGAGCACGCCCCCGAGCCTACTTCGGCGCGCTGGAGAGCGGGGGCGGGCGGCAAGACATCCGCTGCCCGCCTGCCGCCCGTGCGCTCGCACGACGGCGCGTCTCTAGCCGGCCTGCTCCGCTGCCGCCACGGGCTCGAATGCGCCCTCGACCGTCGCCGCTGCGATCTCGCTCGCAACCTCGACGATGTCGCGGTTCGCGTTGAAGACCCGCAGCTGCCGGTCGGCGCCGTTGCCACGCGCCAGGATCTCGCGGATCCCCTCGAGCTCGCGCTCGCAGCCGAGCTCGCGCGCGTGCGGCTCGAGCTCGCGCAGCGTCCGCCGCACCATCTGCGCGACCGGGATCCGGTTCCGCCGCCCGGTCGCGAGATCCATGATCGGCGCCTCCAGCCCATAGCGTGCCGCGAGCCACTTGTTCTCGCTCGTGAGGATCCGGTGGTACGACGGGATCTCCTCGCCGGCGTCGTACCGCTCGGAGAGCAGCTTCACGAGCGACTGGCAGTACGCGGTCAGCGCCACCGAATCCTCCACGCGCGTGACCGCGTCGCAGATCCGCACCTCGACGGTGCCGAGGCGCGGGTGCAGCCTGATGTCCCACCAGATGTGCGTGTAGTCGGCGATACAGCCGGTCTTCTCCAGCTGGCCGATCACCTCCGCGTAGTCCTGGTAGTTGCGGAAGCGCGGGGGCGGCCCCGAGCGCGGGAAGGCCGCGAACACCATCTGCCGCGAGGAAGCGAGGCCCGTCGGCTCGCCGCGCCAGAATGGCGAGGAGGCGGAGAGGGCGAGCAGCGGCGCCAGCTGCGGGAGCAGCCCGTTGACGACCTGGATCGCCTTCTCGCAGTCGTCGACCCCGACGTGGATGTGCAGCCCGAAGATCAGCTCGCGGCGTGCGACGTACTGCATCTGGTCGACGAGGGTGCGGTAGCGGTCGATCGCCGTGATGCGCTGGCGCTCGAAGAGGCTGAACGGGTGCGTGCCGGCGGAGCCGACCTTCAGCCCGCGCTGCCCTGCAGTGGCCGCGACGTAGCCCCGCAGCGTGCGGAGCTCGTGCGCGACCTCCGCGGCGTTGCGGCACACCGGCGTCGCGATCTCGAGCACGGACTGCATCAGCTCGTGGTTGACGCGCTCGCTGAGCTCGTCGCCGCTCATGTCCGCGAGCACGGCCTCGACGTGCTGGACGAGGTCGAACGTGTCGGCGTTGAGGAGCATGTACTCCTCCTCGACGCCGAGCGTGTACGGCTCGCCCTTGCCGAACCGGTGGTCGAGCACGCTCCCGCCGGCGGCGAAGCTGCTACTCGTGATCGACGGCGGGTAGATCTGGTCCATGGTGTCGTGTCTGTCCGGCGGGCGCCGGCCGGAAGCGTCTGCCGTTCCGGGGGCGCCCAGGGCGTCGCCTCTCGTCGACCGTGGCGGTCCCGATCCTCGCGCCGCGCAGGCGCGTATGCGTCACCCTCGCCGGATGAAGCGGGGCCTCGCCCGTTACCACCGGGATGGGCTGAGCTCGTCCCTGCGTCACGGCGTCTCTCCTCTGAACGTCTCGGGGGCGTCGCCGGGTTGCGGGAGCACGGCCTCGGCCTCGAGCTCCACGAGCCAGCGGCGGTCGAGCAGCGCGTGGACGACGACGCCGGTCGTCGCGGGCCGGATCTCCCCGAAGGCCTCCCAGTGCGCCCGTCCCACCTGGGCAAAGTCCACGCCGGGCACCACGAAGATGCGGGTGCGGACGACGTCCGCGAGGGACGCCCCGGCCTCTGCGAGCGCCTCCTCGACGATCTCGAGGCACAGCCTCGTCTGCCCGTAGGCGCCGTCGGGCGGCTCGGAGCCGTCCGGCGGGATCGGCGCTGTGCCCGACACCCACACGTGCCCGGCGGCGACCACGGCCCGCGAGTACCCGACCCGGGGCTCGGGGGGCACGCGGCCGGGGATCCGGCGGGGCGGCACGCATCTAGTATCGCCGCCCGTGGACGCGCTGGGGCAGATCGACGCGTGGCCGGCCGCGAACGCCGCGGCGGTCGTCGCCGGCGCGGACGGTCTCGTGGCCGGCCGGGGCGACGTCGACCGCCCGTTCCCGTGGGCGTCGGTGACGAAGCTGCTGACGGCGCTGGCCGCCCTCGTCGCGGTCGAGGAGGGGACGATCGACCTCGACGAGCC
>DATHTC010000457.1:0-10488 GCA_035463735.1 Gaiellaceae bacterium
GAAGGCGAGTGGGCGCTGGCCGATGCCGAGCGCAAAGTGGAGGCCGGATGAGCTCCCGAACCTGCCCCGACTGGCCCGAGCTGACGGAGCTCGCGCCCGACCTCCAGTTCAAGCACTACACGGTCGCGGAGGCCAGGCTGCCGGCCGAGGCGCTCGGCGCGGTTCCGCACGTGTCGCTCTCGGACGTCGCGATCTGCTGCGACCTCGACCACCACGTCTTCTACGCGAAGCACACCGACCCCGCTGTCGCCGAGGCGCTGAAGGCGACGCACTGGTACGAGCTGTCGGAGTGGACGACGACCGGTCCCGGCGCGGCGTCCGCAGGGCGCTAGGCGGACGCGCGCCGCCCGAGCGTCTGCGCCAGGTCGTCGAGGAGCGCGACGAGGCGCTCGCGGTCCGGCTCCGGGAGCGTGGCGAGGGCCGGATCGAGCACGGCCGCGAGCTGCCGCCGCCGGGCGGCGAGGCGCCGCTTGCCGGCCGCGGTCGGCGTGACGACGATCCCGCGGCGATCCCCGGGAGCGGCGGTCCGCTCGGCGAGGCCCGCCGCCGCGAGCGCGTCGACCGTGCGGCTCGCGGTCGCGTCCGTCGCCCCGATCCGCTCCGCGAGCGCGCGCAGCCGCAGCGGGCCCTCCGCGGCGAGCGCCGCGAGCGCGATCCGCTGGGTCGGCGGGAGCGGGTCCCTGCCGGCGCCGCGCTGTCGGAGGACGGCGGCGGTCAGCCGCTCGAACGAGTCGACGAGGCGGCCCGCGTCCGACGTCACCCCGGCCCTCCCGCGGCGGCGAGCGGCGCCCGCTCCCGTCGTGGCGCCGCGAAGAGCGCGACGACGACGCCGACGGCCGAGCCGGCCGCGCCGAGCGCGAACGCCGTGGTGAACGCCGACTCGGCCGGGATCGAGGTCCCCGCGATGGTGTCGGCGGTGAGGATCGCGGCGACCAGCTGGCCGCCGACGACGCCGCCGATCGTCCGCATCACCGTGTTCATCCCGGTCGCGATGCCGGTCTCCGTCTGACGCACCGACTCGACGATCACGTTCGCCATCGACGCGAAGCTCATCGGCAGCCCCGCGCCGAGGACCGTCATGCCGGTGACGAGCTGCCACGGCTCGTCGTGCCAGAGCGCGAGCATCGCGAGCCCGACTCCGCCGAGCCCGACGCCGATCGCCATCGGCACGTGCGCCCCGAGGCGCCGTCCGAGCACGCCGGCGAGCGGCCCCGTGAAGAAGCCGACGAGCGCTCCGGGCAGGAGGTAGAGCCCGGTGGTGGTGGCCGAGGCGTTGAAGCCGAAGTCGACCAGGCGCGCGAGTCCCTCCGGCAGCTCGCCGGGCAGCTGCACGAACTGCGGAACGACGACGAACGTCCCGAACATCGCGAGCCCGGCGATCAGACCCGTCAGGTTCGCGAACAGCACCGGGCGATTGGCGAGCATTCGCATCTCCACCATCGGCTCGGCGACCCGGAGCTCCACCTGCACCCAGGCGACGAGGAGCACGGCGGAGGCGGCGAAGAGGCCGAGGATCGGCGCCGACGTCCAGCCCCAGCGCTCCCCCTCGCTCAACGCGAGGAGCAGCGCGACGAGTCCGGTCGAGAGCAGCACCGCGCCGGGCACGTCGACGCGCGACGGCGTCTTCACCGGCGACTCGGGGACGAACAGGTGCACGAGCACGACGGCGACGCCCACCGCGATCGCGCCGACGCCGAAGATCCACCGCCACGAGAGGTGGTCGACGATCAGCCCCGAGAGGACGAGCCCGAGGCCGCCTCCGACGCCGAAGACCGCCGACACGACGCCGATGCCGACGCTGACCTTCTCGCGCGGGAACTCGTCCTTGATGATCGAGAAGCTCAGCGGGAACACGGCCCCGCCGGCGCCCTGCAGCATGCGGCAGGCGATCAGCGAGCCGATGTCCCACGCGAACGCGGCGCCGACGCTGCCGAGGAAGAAGAGGCCGAGCGAGACGACGAGCAGCCGCTCCTTCCCGTACTGGTCGCCCAGCTTGCCGAGCAGCGGCGTCGCCACCGAGGCGGAGAGGAGGAAGCCCGTGAGCAGCCACGTCACCCACGTCGTCGACGTGTTCAGCTCGCGCTGGAGCGTCGGCAGCGCGGGGATGATCATCGTCTGCTGCAGCGCGAACGCGATCCCGGCGAACGTCAGGACGCCGAGGGTGACGTTGTAGTGCCGGCGCACGACCTCCCCGTGCGGCATCGCTCGAGCTTACATTGCGTAACGAAACTACTTCCGCAGGATCTCGGCGAGCGGCCGCGTGTTGAGCACGTGCACCGGTCCCGCGCCGCCGCGTCGTGCCGTGGCCACGGAGAGCTGCATGTTCGCGAGGCCGCGGACGGAGTGCGCGTCCGTGGAGCAGACGACCGGGACGTCCGCGGCGACGGCGAGCCGAACGTGCTCGTCGCGGAGGTCGAGCCGGTCAGGGAGGCCGTTCACCTCGACCGCGACACCGGTCTCGACCGCGACCTCCAGCACCCGCTCGAGGTCGAGCGCGTTCGGCGGCCGGTGGTTGATCAGCCGTCCCGTCGGGTGGCTGAGGCAGCGCGCGGCGGGATGACGCATGGCCTCCAGCACGCGCGCCGTGAGCTCCCGCCGCGGCGCCCGCTGTCCGGCGTGCAGCGACACCTGCACCCACTCGAGCTCGGCGAGCACGTCGTCGGGGAGGTCGAGCGAGCCGTCCGGGAGGATGTCGCACTCGGCGCCGCGCAGGATGCGGAAAGGCGCCAGCTGCTCGTTCGCCGCCGCGATCTCCTCGCCCTGGCGGCGCAGGTCGTCGGCGTCGAGGCCGGGGACGACGCGGACGGCGCGCGTGTGGTCGCAGACCGCGAGGTACGCGTACCCCAGGTCCTGTGCCGCCCGTGCCATCTCGAGCACCGACGCCTTCCCGTCCGACCAGGTCGTGTGCACGTGGAGGTCGCCGCGGATCTCGTCGAGCGCGACGAGCCGGGGCGGCGTCGCCATGCCCGCGTCGCGCAGCTCGGGCGGGACGAAGGGCAGGCCGAGCGCAGCGAGCAGCGCCTCCTCGTCGGGCGCGTCCGGGAGCGGCTCGAGCTCGGCGACGAGCTCGGGCGGGCCGGTGGCGCGGAAGAGCTCGGTGCCGTATCGCTCCGGCGGCGCCGCGACGACCTCGATCGGGATTCCCTCGACCGTCACGCCGACGGCGCGGTCGGCCGCGCGCTCCACGACGGAGACGACGAGGGGGAGCGCCTCGAGCCGTTCGAGCACCGCGGCGGGGTCGCGCGTGCGGACGACGACGGCCAGCCGCTCCGAGGCGTCCTTCCACCGTCGCGGGTCGCCCGCGGGCTCGCCGCCGAGCGCCTCCGCGATCGAGCCGACCACGGCGCGGGCCCGGTTGAGCAGCAACGCCCGCGGAGGGCGCAGTCGCGGGGAGTGGCCGAGGGCGGCACGGAGCTTCTGCGCCGTCTTCGGGCCGACGCCCGGGACCGTCGCGAGCCGCCCGTCTTCCGCCGCCGCGCGCAGCTCGTCGACGGTGCGGATCCCGAGCGACCGTCCGATCGCGGCCATCCGTGGGGCGCTCACGCCCGCGAGGCGCCCGACCCCGACGAGCTCGGGCGCGAGCTCCGCCTCGAGCTCGCGCAGCTCGGCGAGGTCACCCGTCTCCACGAGCTCGCGCAGTCGTCGCTCGATCCCCGGCCCGATCCCGCGCAGCTCGCGCACGCGGCCCGCCCGGACCAGCTCGGCGACGGGCGCCGGCGTGGCTCGCACGAGCTCGGCCGCGCGGCGGTACGCGCGAATCGAGAACGCGCTCGCGCCGGCGAGGTCGAGGAGCGCCGCGAACGCGTCGAGGCGGTCGGCGATGGCCGTGTTGTCCACGGCGCTAGTCTCCTCTGCCGTGGTCAGGATCGTCGTCCCCTTCCGCGGCTCCGGCGCGAAGCTGCGCCTGACGCCGCTCGACGAGCGGGAACGGGGCGAGCTGGCGCTCGCGATGCTCGGCGACGTGCTCGCGGCGTGCGTCGTCGCCGGGAAGTGCACCGTCGTGACGGAGGACGCGCGCGGGGCTGCGGTCGCGCGTGAGCTCGGGGTGGCGACGGTCGCCGATCCGGGCGGCGGCCAGGGTGCCGCGGTGGCGGCGGCGCTCGCCTCCGCGGAGCGCGGCCGGGCGCTCGTCGTCAACGCCGACGTGCCTGCCGTCGTCCCGTTCGACCTGCGCGCCCTCGGGCGCGCCATCCCCGCGGACGGCCTCGCCTACGTGGCCGCGGTCGACGGCACGACCAACGCGCTCGGGCTGCCGTCGCCGGAGGCGTTCGCTCCCCTGTACGGCCCCGGGAGCGCGGAGCGGTTCCGGACGCACGCGGAGGGGCGAGGCGGCGTCGGCCTCGCGGTCTCGATCCCGAGCCTCGCCGCCGACGTCGACACGATGGACGACCTCCGCCGTCTGGGCCTGCGCGCCGGGCCCCGCACGCAGGCGGCGATCTCCACGCTCGGCCTCGCGGCATGAAGCTCGTCTCCCTCTCGGGAGGCGTCGGCGGCGCGCGTTTCCTGCGCGGCCTCGCGGAAGTCGCGGATCCGGCCGGGCTGACGATCGTCGGGAACGTCGGCGACGACGTCGACGTGCTCGGGATGCACGTCTCGCCCGACCTCGACTCGATCCTCTACGCCCTCGCGGGCCTCGCCGACGACGAGCGGGGCTGGGGCCGCGCGGACGAGAGCTGGCGCGCGCTCGACACGGTGCGGGCGCTCGGCGGGGAGAGCTGGTTCCGCCTCGGCGACCGCGACCTCGGCCTCCACCTCGTTCGCACCCAGGCGCTCCGGGCTGGGGAGCCGCTGTCCGCGGTGACGGCTCGCCTCGCGGCCGCGCTCGGGCTCGAGCCGCGCCTGCTGCCGGCGACGGACGACCGCCTCCGCACCTGGCTCGACACGCCGGCCGGCAGCTTCCCGTTCCAGGAGTGGTTCGTCGCCCGCGGCCACCGCGACGAGGTGGACGCCGTGCGCTTCGAGGGCGCCGGGACGGCGGCTCCGGCGCCGGGCGTCGCCGAGGCGCTGGAGGAGGCCGACCTCGTCGTGATCGCTCCGAGCAACCCGTACGTTTCGATCGGGCCGATCCTCGCCGTCTCGGGGATTCGCGAGGCGCTCGAGTCGCGGCGCGCGCCCTGCGTCGCCGTCAGCCCGCTGGTCGGCGGCCGCGCGGTGAAGGGGCCGGCCGACCGGATGCTCGCGCGGCTCGCCGGCGGGACGACGCCGGCGCACGTCGCCTCGTGCTACCGCGGCCTCGTCGACGCCCTCGTCGTCGACACCTCCGACGCCGACGACCTCGGTGAGCTCGACGTGCGCCCGATCGTCACCCGCACGCTCATGGTCGACGCGGACGCCCGCCGGCGTCTGGCGGAGGCGGTGCTCGAGGTCGCGCCCGTATGAGGGTCGCGATCGTGGGCGGGACGGGCAGCTTCGGCCGCCCGCTCGCGGCCCGCGCGCGCGACGCCGGGCACGACGTCGTCGTCGGCTCCCGCGATCCGGCGCGCGCGCGCGAGGCGGCCGAGGAGCTGGGCGTGGAGGGCGCGCTGAACGCGGACGCCGTGCGCGGCGCCGACCTCGTCGTGCTCGCGGTGAAGGCCGACGGCATGCTCGAGACGGCCGAGGAGCTCGCGGACGCCATCGGCGGCACGCCCGTGCTCTCGGTCGGCTCCGAGCTCGCGTTCTCGAAGAGCGGGGTGCGACCGAGCCCGGAGCCGACGTCGCTCGCGCAGCGCATCTCCGAGCGCCTGCGCGCGCCGGTGGCCGCAGGCCTCCACTCGCTCGCCGCGGCGAGCCTCGCCGACGAGGCCCCGGACGAGGACGCGCTCGTCTGCGGCGACGACCCCGCGAAGGCGCTCGCGCTGGAGCTCGCCGGCACCGTCGTCTCGGGCAGAGCGATCGACGCGGGCCCGCTCGAGAGCGCCCGCGCCCTCGAGGGGCTGACGGCGGTGATCGTGAACGTGAACCGCCGCTACCGCGCCCACGCGGGCATCCGCGTCACCGGCATCGAGTGACGCGGCTCGAGATCTTCCCCGTCGAGGGGATCCCGGAGGTGCGCGAGGGCGACGATCTCGCGGCGCTGGTGACGGCGCGGGCCGTGCTGGCGGACGGCGACGTCCTCGTCGTCGCGCAGAAGGCGGTGTCGAAGGCGGAGGGGCGCGTGGTGCGGCTGGCCGACGTCGAGCCCTCCGCGCGCGCCCGCGAGCTGGCGGGCGAGGACGGCGATCCGCGGCGCCTCGAGGTGATCCTCCGTGAGGCGGTCCGGCTCGTGCGCGTCCGCGGGAGCTTCGTCATCGCCGAGACGCGCCACGGCTTCGTCTGCGCGTCCGCCGGCGTCGACGCCTCCAATGCCGGGGAGCCGGATGCGCTCGTGCTCCTCCCGCTCGATCCCGACGCCTCGGCCGGTGCGCTGCGCGGGCGGCTGCGCGAGCTGACGGGCCGCACCGTCGGCGTCGTCGTCGCCGACTCGTTCGGGCGGCCGTGGCGGCAGGGCACGACGAACGTCGCCGTCGGCGCGGCAGGGCTGCCCGTGCTCCTCGACCTCTCCGGGCGGGTGGACGCCACGGGGTACGAGCTGCACGCGACGACGATCGCGGTCGCCGACGAGATCGCGGCCGCGGCCGAGCTCGTGATGGGGAAGCTCGACGGGATCCCGGCGGCGGTCGTCCGCGGGCTGGACCTCGCCGGCGAGGGCGCCGCGCGTGACCTCGTGCTCCCGCCCGCGCGCGACCTGTTCCGGTAGCGACTGCCCTCGGCTCACGCGGCGCCTCCCGGCGGAGCGGGCGACGACCTCGTGGTCGACGTCCGCCGACGCCGACGACGCCCGCGGCCGCGGCTACGCTCGGCGCGTGACCCGCGCCGCCGCGCTCGCAGCCGTCGCCCTACTGGCCGCCCTGGGGGCGCAAGTGGCTCAGAGCCACGAAGTCGATCCGCTCCGCCACAGAGGCGAGCCACTCGTTTCGCCGGGGCCGGCGGGGGAGCTTGTGGCTCAGAGCCACAAGCTCGACTCCGCTCAGACCGTCGTGGCCGCCGGGGACGTGGCCTCGTGCCGGTCACGTGGGGACGAGGCGACCGCGGCGGTCGTCGCGGCGCTGCCGGGGACCGTCGCCCTCCTCGGCGATGCCGCGTACGAGTACGGGGCCGCCGCCGAGTTCGCGCGCTGCTACGCGCCCTCGTGGGGCCGCTTCCGTGCGCGGACGCGGCCCGCCGCCGGCAACCACGACTACGGCACACCCGGCGCGGTCGGCTACTTCCGCTACTTCGGCCGCGCCGCCGGCGACCCGCGCCGCGGCTACTACGCCTACCGGCTCGGCGGCTGGCAGGTCGTCGTCCTCAACACGAACTGCGCGCCTGCCGGGGGTTGCCGTGTCGGGTCGGCGCAGGAGCGCTGGCTGCGCCGCGTGCTGAAGAGCAGCCCCGCGACGTGCACGCTCGCGTACGGGCACCACCCGCGCCTGAGCTCCGGGATCCACGGGCCGGACCCGACGATCGACCCGCTGTGGCGCGCGCTGCGGGAGCACGGCGTCGAGCTCTACCTGGCAGGGCACGACCACCACTACGAGCGTTTCCGCCCCATCGACGGCCTGCGGCAGTTCGTCGTCGGCACCGGCGGTCGCAGCGCGTACCCGACGGTGCGTAGGGTCGCCGGGAGCGAGCGGCGCTGGTGGGGCGGGTACGGCGTGCTCTCGCTCAGGCTGCTCCCGGACGGGTACGAGTGGCGCTTCGTCCCGGCGGGCCGCGCGCGGTTCTCCGACGCAGGCTCGGCGCCGTGCGTGTGACACGGTGAGGGCCCTGCGGCGTACGGAGGTCGTGCAGCAACCGATCACCTTCGCCGCGGCTGCCGAGGCGCACCTCGACGACGTGTACGGGTACCTCGTCTACTTGACGGGCGACAGGAGCCTCGCCGAGGACCTCGCCGCGGAGACGTTCGAGAAGGCGTTGCGGCTCTGGCGCCGCTTCGATCCCGCCCGCGGCGCCGCGAAGACGTGGCTGTGCCAGATCGCCCGCACGACCGCGCTCGACCACTTCCGCGCGGAGCGGCGCCGCCGCGGCCGCGAGGATGCCTACGCGCGGCGCGAGCCCCAGGCCGATGAGGGGCCGCTCGTGCCCGGTCTCTCGCCCGACCTCGAGCGCGCCCTGCTGTCGCTCTCGGCCGCCGACCGCGAGCTCGTCGCCCTGCGCGTGCTGCTCGACCTGGACGGCCCCACGGCCGCCCGGCTGCTCGGGATCAGCGCGACCGCGTGCTCGACGCGGCTGTCCCGGGCCCTGACCCGACTCGAGGAGAGGATGCGCGATGCCGTCCCTGCGTGACCCCGCAATCGACGAGCGCTTCGACGAGCTCGCGGCCCAGATCCGCGGCGCCCGCCCCCGCGCCGCGGTCGACCTGCGCGAGCGCGTGCGGGCGACCGCCGCAGCCGACGGGGCGGTCGAGCCGCCGCGCAGGCGCCGGCTGGCGCCGATCCTCGCCTTCGCCGCGCTCGTCACCGTCGGGCTGATCGTCGGTCTCGCCGCGCGCTCCACCGGCGGAGGCGGCGACGAGGAGAGCGCCGCCGTCACGGCCGCCCCCGGCGTGCGCGAGGCGGCGCCGCAGGCCGCGGAGGACTCGTTCGGCGGCGAGGAGCAGTCGCAGCCGCAGGGCGCGCTGCCGCCGTCGCAGTCCCGACTCCAGCTCTACCGGGCGGACCTGACGATCCGCGTGAGCTCGGCGCTCGAGCTGAACGACGCCACGCGCCGCGCCATCCGGATCGCACGCGGCCTCGGCGGCTTCGTCGTCTCCGCGGACCTCCGCACGCCCGCCGAGGGCGACGCGCGGAGCACGCTCGTCCTCCGCGTCCCGACGACGAAGGCGCAGCTCGCGTACGAGCGGCTCGCCGGCCTCGGCACGCTCGTGTCGCAGCGCGTCCGCCTCGACGACCTCCAGGCCGGCGTGAACCGCCGGAACGAGCAGCTCGACGAGCTCCGCGACCGGATCGCCGCGCTCGAGGCCCGGGCGCGGCGGGGCGAGGACGTCGAGGACGAGCTGCGCGCGCTCCGCGCCGAGGTGCGGCGGCAGCAGGACGCGATCGAGGCGACGACGCGTCGGGGCCGGCTCGCGACCTTCCGGCTCGCACTGACGACGGCGGAGCCGGCCGCGGCGTCGGAGCCGGCCGGGCCGATCGAGGACGCGGCGCGGCAGGCCTTCGGGCTGCTCGACGACGCGGTCGCCGCGCTGGTCTACGCCCTGATCCTCGGCGGGCCGGTCGTCCTCCTCGGCGCGCTCCTGTGGCTGCTCGCGCGCCGTCTCCGCCGCCGCTCCGACGACCGCCTGCTCGAGGCGCGCTAGGAACCCCGACGCGCTAGGGAAAGAGGCGCTCGATGCGCCACGCGCGGCCGTCCCGCAGGTACCGGAAGCGGTCGTGCAGGCGGCTCTCGCGGTGCTGCCAGAACTCGTACAGGTCGGGGACGAGGCGGTAGCCGCCCCAGAACGGCGGCCGCGGCACGTCGCCCGCCCCGAGCTCCCGCTCCCGCGCGGCGTAGGCGTCGTCGAGCGCGGCGCGGTCGGCCACGGGCTCGCTCTGCCGCGACGCCCACGCCGCCAGGCGACTCGCGCGTGGCCGGGCGCGGTTGATCGCGTCGGACTCCTCGCCGCTCGTCCGCTCGACGTGCCCTTCGACGCGTACCTGGCGCCCCACCGCGTGCCAGTGGAACAGGAGCGCCGCGCGCGGGTTCGCCTCCAGCTCGCGTGCCTTGCGGCTCTCGTAGCTCGTCGCGACGACGAAGCCGCGCGCGTCCGCCTCCTTCAGCAGCACCATTCGTGCAGAGGGCACGCCCTCGCGGGTGGCGGTGGCGAGCGCGACCGCCTCCGGCATCGGCACGCCCGCCTCGCGCGCCCCTCCGAGCCACGCGACGAAGAGGGCGAGCGGGTCGTCGAGGAGGTCGTCCCGGTCGAGCGGCCGGTCGCGTGGGTCGGACACGGCGCGCATTCTCGCCGGTAGGGTCGCGCCGGTGGCGGCGGACACCCGGTTCTGCGACGAGGCGGACTTCGGCTTCGGCTGGTACCTCCGCGGTGACACCCTCCCGAGGACGTCCCACGCCCTCGTCCACGAAGGCGCCGTCTGGCTCGTGGACCCCATCGAGGCGCCGGGCGTGGGGGAGCGCGTGCGAGCGCTCGGCGAGCCGCGCGGCGTGATCCAGCTGCTCGACCGGCACGCGCGCGACGGCGCCGCGTGGGCCTTGCAGCTCGGCGTGCCGCTCCACGTCGTCCCGTTCGCGGCGATCGCGGGAGCTCCGTTCGAGCTCCTCCCGCTCGTGCGCTCGCGCTTCTGGCGCGAGAGCGCGCTCTGGTGGCCGGAGCGGCGCGTGCTCGTCGCAGCCGACGCGCTGGGCACGCTCCCGTACTTCCGCGCCGGCGGCGAGCCGATCGGCGTCCACCCGCTGCTGCGGCTCCGGCCGCCCCGCACGCTCGCCCGGCTCGACCCGGAGCACGTCCTCGTCGGTCACGGCGCGGGCCTCCACGGGCCCGAGACCGCGGCA
>DATHTC010000458.1:0-7625 GCA_035463735.1 Gaiellaceae bacterium
CACTCCCGGCGCCCGGCTGGACATCATCCCCGCCGGATGAACGCTCGCATGTCGCCGGTGTGGCCCGTCGCGGGCGACGCTCAGCGCGCTCGAGCGGCGGCGCTCGCCGCGGCTTCCGCCGCCGCCGGCTGCCGCGTCGGGATCCGCTGTGCGAGGAACAGCGCGACGAGGGCGAGGAGCGCGAGGATCGCGAGCGCCGAGCGGAGGCCGACGAGGCGCGCGTCGGCGTAGGCGTCCAGGGTCTCCTCCGTCGTCGCCGGGTCGACGCCCGCCTCGTCGAGGGCCGCCTCGAGGTCGGCGTCGGAGACGAACGGCACGCCGCCCGCGAGCTCGACCTGCGCCTGCGCCTTCACCTCCGTGGGGATCGACGGGCTCGCCTGGATGCTCCCGACGAACGCCGACGCCACGGACGCGATCAGGAACGAGCCCGCGAGCGCCGTGCCCAGCGACGCGCCGAGGTTCGTCGCCGTGTTCTGGATCCCGCCGACCTCGGGGCTCTCCTCGTCCGGCACGGCCGACACGGTGACGGCGCCGAGCTGCGAGGCGAGCGCGCCGATCCCGAGCCCGACGAGGAGCATCGGCACGAACACGACCTCGGGGCCGGCGTCCGGGTCGAGGGCGCCGAGCAGCACGACCGCCCCGGCGAAGAGCGCGAGCAGGCCGCCGCGCACGACGAGCCGCGGCGAGACGTCGGGGAAGAAGCGCGGGATCCCGATCGCCGCGAGGAGCAGGGTGACCGAGAGGGGCAGCAGCCGCGCCCCCGTCTCGAGCGCGGAGAGCCCGAGGCAGACGGAGAGGAACAGCGGCACGACGAAGAAGAACCCGGCCTGCACGAGGTACTGGAAGAAGAACATCGTCAGGCCCCCGCTCAGCTGCGTGTTCTGCAGCATCGCCCGGCGCACGAGCGGCTCCTGGCCGTGCGCCTCGCGCCGGTCCTGCCAGCGGAAGAAGACCCAGATCACGAACAGGCCGGCCACGACGAGCCAGACCGTCGGCGACAGCCCCGCCCACGACGGACCGCCCTGCTTCGGCTGGATCCACCCCCACTCGCTCGAGCGCAGGACGCCGAACACGAGCAGCCCGAGCCCGAGCGCCGACAGCACCGCGCCGACGACGTCGAGGTGCGGCCGCTCCTCGGACGGCGCGTCGGCGATCCGCCTGGTGAGGACGAGGATCACGAGCACGAGCACGACCTCCCCGGCGAAGACCCAGCGCCAGGAGAAGTACGTCGTGCAGAAGCCCCCGACCAGCGGGCCCACCGCGACGGCGATCGCTCCCGCGGCCGCGACCGCCCCGTACGCCGCCGGCCGCCGCTCGGTGGGGAAGTTCCCGGCCACGAGCGCGACGATCGCGGGCAGGATCAGCGCCGCCCCGATCCCCTCGAGCAGCGACCAGCCGAGCAGCAACACGGGCAGGCTCGGCGCCAGCGCCGTCGTCAGCGACCCGGCGCCGTAGATCACGCAGCCGATCGCGAACGCGCGCTTCCGGCCGATCATCGCGCCGACCTTGGCGCCCGTGATCATCAGCGCCGCCATTACGAGCGTGTAGGCCGTGATCGCGCCCTGGATGCCGGTCACGGTGGTGCCGACGTCCTCCGCCACGGTCGCGATCGAGACGTTCATCACCGAGCTGTCGAGCGTCATCAGGAACTGCCCGGCGGCGAGCGTGAGCAGCACGAGGCTCGCGCCCGCCGCACGTGCCGGCTGCGGGGTAGGCGTCACGACGGCGATCCTCCCAAAGACGGCGCCCGACCGGTCGACCGTCGACGACTCACCGCGGGGCGCAGCCTAGACCGACGGCGTCGACTGCGGCGTGGCCGCCGGGGTCTGCGACTGCGGCCGCCTGCGCTTCCAGAGGAAGTCGGCCGCCACGGCGATCACCAGGATCGCGATCATCGCCGTGAACGTCTGGGGTGCGTTCTGCAGCGTGTCGGCGGCGAAGAACGCGAGGACGATCGCGGTGGCCGCCACGCCGAGCAGGACGACCACACCGCTCGCCCCCGTCTCGGATCGACGCCGGAAGCCCGCGACCCCGACGAGCAGGAACACGACCAGCGCGCACGCGCTCCCGACCGAGGCGATCGCAGAGAGATCGACGAGGTTCGACACGAGCAGGACGAGGCCCGCCGTGATGAGCAGCCCGCCGTGCGGGCCGAGCCGCGAGTCACGGCCGAAGAGCGGCGGGAACTGCCGGATCTCGGCCAGCATCGCCGTCATGTTCGTCGAGCCGAAGAGGGTCGCGTTCGTCGCGCCCGCCGTCGCGATCAGCGCGGCGATCGCCATGATCGTGAACCCGGCGTCGCCGAGCGACGGCCGCGCCGCCTCCGCGATCGCCGTCTCGCCGTAGCGGATCGTCTCCTCCACCGTGAGGGTGCCGAAGACGCCGATGGCGATCAGGACGTACGTCGCCGTCGTGACGCCGAGCGCGAGGAGCATCGCCCGCGGCAGCTGCCGCTTGGGGTCGACGAGGTTGCCGACCGTGAAGGTCATGACGCCGAAGCCGAGGAACGCGAAGAACGTCAGCGCAATGCTCGCGATGATGTCTGCGAAGCCGGGATACGTGCTGAATGCGAGCATGTCGAAGTCGACGTCGGCGACCGTGACCCAGATGAAGATCGCGAAGACGCCGAGCAGGACGACGACCATCACCGACGCGACCCGCGAGACGAACTTCGCGCCGATCATGTTGATCGCCGTCATTCCCACGATCAGGATCGAGGTGAAGACGTTGTCCCAGCCGCTCCACGCGTCGTCGCCGACGAAGAGCGAGGTCGCGTAGCTCCCGAAGGAGACGGCGACCATCGAGCAGACGATCACGAACGCGGCGGCGTAGCCGAGCCACGAGGCGATCCCGAGCAGGCGGCCGTTCCCGAAGCCGCGCATGAGGTACTCGATCAGCCCGCCGGAGGAGGGATACCGGATGCCGAGCTTGACGACGTTGTACGCGAGCAGCCCGGTGACGAGGCCGGCCAGGAGGAACGACAGCCAGACGGCCGATCCCGCGACCGCCGCCGCTTCGCCGAGCAGCGCGAAGATGCCGGCGCCGATCATCGCGCCGATGCCGAGGAACGCGGCGCCGACCACGGAGATCTGGGCTGCGGGCTTCTCCTGCGCTCCCGGTGTGGGCGTGTCCTCGTCGGCCGTCATCAGTGGAACACCGCCACGATCGCGATCCCCGTGAGCGCCGTGACGATCCACGCGATCTGGAGCGGCAGCTGGAACGAGTGGTCGATGACCCGCTTGCCGAGGGTGGTCGTGCCGGTCGTGTCGGCCTCCGCCGCTGCGATCTGGGTGCCGTTCGCGGGCAGGAGGAGGACGCCGGCGACGGCGGTCCACATCGCGATCATGTAGCCGGCGCCGATCCCCAGCGCGAGGCCGAGCGGGACCATCGTCCGCGTCGCGGCCGACTGGCTCGTCGTGAGCCCTGCGACCAGGAAGATCGAGATGGCGATGAAGAACGGCCAGTTCGCGGCGATGTCTCCCAGCAGCTCGACGATCGCGTCCTCGTTGTTGGCGATGAACGTGTCGGCCATCCAGGCGATCCCGAAGAGGGCGATCATCGCGACCATCCCGGAGCGGAAGATCGTCATGTTCGGGATGTCGCTGGCCTTCACGCGCGCGAGCACGAGGATGAGCGCGGCCGCGGTGAGCATCAGCATCTGGATGATCGGCGTCACCGACAGCGGCTCGGTGCCGCCGTCCTCGGCCGCGATCGTCGGCCGCAGGTCCTCGAACAGCCCGAACACACAGATCAGGAGCACGGCGCCGAGGAAGATCGCGACGCTGCGCTTGGCGTACTGCATCAGCTCGATCGACTCGGACGACGCGGGCGGAATCACCTCACCGGCGGCGAGCCGGCGCTGGTACTCGGGGTCGTCCTCGAGCTCCTTGCCGCGCCGGCTCATCACGAGCGACATCACGAGGATCCCGACGATGCTCGCGGGGATGGTGATCAGGAGCACGTCGACGAGGTCGTAGCCCTCGGTCTCGACGAGCGGCAGGAGCGTCGCCATGGCGGCAGCGACGGGGCTCGAGGTGATGCCGATCGCGGAGGCGACAGTCGAAGTCGAGAGGGCGCGTTCGGGCCGGATCTTGTTCGCGTACGCGACCTCGTTGATCACCGGGATGATCGAGTAGAACGTGTTGCTCGTCCCCGTCAGGATGCAGAGGACGTACGAGACGAACGGCGCGACGAAGTTGAGCGCCTTCGGCCTCGCTCGGAGCGCACGGCTCGCGATCAGGACCATGTAGTCGACGCCGCCTGCGGCCTGCATCGCCGCGGCCGCCGCGATCACTGCGATGATGATGAGCATCGCGCTCACCGGCGGCTCGCCCGGGTCGAGGCCGAACACGAACACGAGGACGAGCGTCCCGACGCCGCCCCAGAGGCCGAGGCCGACCCCTCCCGAGCGCACGCCCAGGGCGATGAAGCCGACGACGAGCAGCCCCTCGAGCGCGATCAGCGCCCAGTCGGTCCCGCTCGTCGTCTCCTCCTCGACCTCGGCGGGCGCGGGCTCGGCAGGCGTGGTGGCGGTCGTCTCGGTGACGCCGGTGGTCGCGGTCGTCGCCTGCGCGGCGGCGGAGGGGTCGCCGTCGAGCACGCTCGCCGCGACGAGGCCGGCGGCGGCGAGAAGCGCAGCGGCGAGGACGATGGTCAGGATCCGGGTCACGGCTCCTCCCGCCTCAGGTCGCTGCAGGTGCGCTCACCCTCGAGCGCGTCGGAGAGCTGCGGGTCGAGCGCGGCAACCTCACCGAACGCCTCGCGTCCGGCGATCGCCGCGTTCTCGAGCACGGCGACGGCGCTGCCGAGCCCGGCGAACGCGGTTGCGGTCGTGTTCGGCACGACGCGCAGGGCCTCCTTCACGAGGCGGAGGCGGTCCTCCGTCCGCTGCGCCCACTCGAGGAGGATCTGGGACGCCTCCTCGCCTTCGGGAACGTCCGGGGCGCCCGCGCGCTTCAGGCCTTCGCCGAGCGTGTCGTCGGTGGCCTGGATCGCGCGGTCGATCGCGTCGCGGACGTAGATCGTGCCCTCCACGGAGTCGCCCGAGCCGCCGTCGCTCCGGCGCGCCCCGACGTTGCTGAGGCTGAGCTGGTCGCCGATCACCTCGAGCTGCCCCTCCCACGCGGCGACGGCGCCGCAGACGTCGTCGGCCCAACGCGATGCGCGCACCGTCTCGCCCGTGTTGTCCCGGCCCTCGGCGACGACAGCCGAGACCGCGACCAAGGCCAACAGGCCGACGAGGACGGCGATCCAGGCCCTCACGGGCGCCCACCCGGCCGAGACAGCTCGTCGACGAGGCCGACCAGCAGCCGCCAGAAGCGCTCCACCGTCGGCACGCTGACCCGCTCGTCCGGCGAATGCGGGAACTCGATCTGGGGCCCGAACGAGAGCATGTCGAGCGGCTGGGCGACCTTGTCGCCGATCACCGCGCTCTCGAGCCCGGCGTGGACCGCCGTCACGATGGGCTTCTCGCCGAGGACGCGCTCGAACACCTCCACGGCGACCGCGAGCGTCGCCGAGCTCAGATCCGGGCGCCACGCGCTGTAGTTGTGCTTCACCTCGAGCTCGCCGCCGCCGAGCCGCGCCGCCGCGTCGAGAGCGGAGATCACGTCGGCGAGCAGCGGGCCGTTCGAGCTCCGCGTGAGGCTGTGGAGCGTGAGCCGCGACCCCTCGGTGATCGCCTCGCCGAGCGACGTGCTGAGCTCGACCATCCCGTCGAAGTCCGGGCTCAGCGAGAGCGGTCCGGTCGGGACGAGCGCGAGGACGGCGAGCAGCCGCTCCGTGGCGTCCGCGGTCCACGCATCGCCGGGAACAGCCGCATCGGAGGCGACCACGTCGACCTCCGGATCGGTCGTCCTGTAGGCGTCCCGGATCGAGGCCGCGGCGGTCGCGAGCGCTGCGCGAAAGTCCTCCGCGCGTGCGGCGTCGACGACGCAGACGGCGGTGGCGTCGCGCGGGATCGCGTTGCGGCTCTTGCCGCCGTCGAGGGAGGCGAGCCGGAACGGCACGCTCGCGAGCGTCTCGCGAAGCGCGCGTCCGAGCGCCTTCACGGCGTTCGAGCGACCCATCGCGATGCCGGTGCCCGAGTGACCGCCCTTGCCGCCGCTCACGGTCACCGTGAGCGCCACGTCGTCGGCGCCTACGGGCTCGCGTGGCGCGTCGATCCGCACCCAGGTGTCGGTGCTTCCGGCACAGCCGACGGTGAGCCGGCCGTCCTCCTCGCTGTCGAGGTTGAGCAGGATCGTGCCCGTCACCATCGATCCGTCGAGCGCCTGGACGCCCTCGAGACCGACCTCCTCGCGCACCGTCATGAGCAGCTCGAGCGGACCGTGCGGAAGCTCCGGGTCGTCGACGAGCGCCATCATCGCGGCGATCGCGACGCCGTCGTCGGCACCGAGCGTCGTGCCGTCGGCGGTGAGCCAGTCGCCGTCGCGGAGGACGCGGATGCGGCCCTCGGCAGGATCGTAGGGGCTGTCGGGCGCACGCTCGCAGACCATGTCGAGGTGTCCCTGGAGGACGACGGTCGGAGCCGCCGCGCGCCCCTCCGTGGCGGGCACGCGGACGACGAGGTTGCCGATCTCGTCCCCGACGACGTCGAATCCCCGCTCCGCGCCCCACTCCTTGACGTGGGCAGCAGCGGGCTCCTCGTGGCGCGACGGGCGCGCGATCGTCGTGAGCGTCTCGAAGCGCCGCCAGAACGCGTGCGGCTCGAGCTCCGCGAACACGTCGTCGCCTGCGGCCGGCGCGACGGGCGCAGCAGTGTCTTTGGCGTCGGTCATGGCGCGAGCCTCTCCGGCGCGACGCCGCGCAACATCATCCGAACCGGGTGAACGGGCGGGCCTGCGCCCGGGGCTCGCCCGCGTCCCACGGCATCGTCCGGATCGGGTGATGACCGCGGGCGGCGGGGCCGCGGAGAATCCCGTCGGCCCCGGCGATCGCCGCGGCCGACGGAGCAAGCGCGACGAGAGGAGCACCAATGTCGTCAGCGGCACGGGACTACCAGGCTGCGAGCGGCTACCGCAACTCCGGCGACATGTACGGGTACGAGCGCATGAAGGGCGAGGGCTGGGTGGGGTTCGCCGCGATCATGCTCGGCCTGGCAGGCGTCTGGAACACGATCAACGGGATCCTGGCGATCGGGAGCTCGCGGGTGTTCGTCGACGACGCGGTGTACGTCTTCAGCGACCTGAACACCTGGGGCTGGATCATGCTGGTCCTCGGCGTGCTCCAGCTGATCGCGTCCTTCGCCGTCGTCGCCGGCAGCGAGCTGGCCCGCTGGTTCGGGATCGGCGTGGCCGGCCTGAACGCGATCGGGCAGCTCTACTTCCTGCCGGCCTACCCGCTGTGGGGGATGGCGATGTTCGCCGTCGACATCCTCATCATCTACGGCCTGGCGGTCTACGCCGGCAAGCGGCTGAAGGAGGTCTAGACGGGAGACCGCGTGCGGTGCCGGCAACCGCCGGCACCGCACCGGGCGCGCTGTGAGGACGGCGGTCAGAGCAGCGGCGAGAGCGCTGCGAACGCCGTCGCCTTCGCGCGCTCGACCACGCCGGTCGCGGGACGCCCGGGCGCCGAGACCTCCACCGCCGGCGCCGCGAACCGTTCCTCGAACTGCTCGGCGAGCG
>DATHTC010000459.1:0-4381 GCA_035463735.1 Gaiellaceae bacterium
TCCGCGACCGCGCCGGCGAGCTCGCGGCGATCGAACCGCATGGGGAGGAGGGTACTCGGCTAGCGCACGCCGCCGAGCGCGGTCGCCGAGACGGTGATCGCACCGTCTCCCGCCGTGCACGTCACCGCGGCGCCCGTGTCCCGAGTACCCGTGTCGCGGCACCCGAACGGGCCGGCCCACCAGCTCTCCGCCGCGAGGAGCACGGGCGTGGAGTCGTCCCACTCGACCGCGACGTCGTCGACGCGCGAGGCGCCGTCCGACTCGAGGACGGCGGCGGCGTCGGCGTCCGCGCTCCGGCAGGCCAGCTCCCCGGCCGCGACGCGGCACGCGACCGACCCGTCCGCGAGCCGGAAGCCGGCAGCGGCGGGCTCGCCGGCCGCTCCGCCCGTGTTGGCGAAGCTCGTCACTCCGGCAAGCCCAGCGGCGACGGCCGAGGCCGCCGACACCACCGCCAGTCGCGCCGTCCACGGCGCTGCGAAGACCCCACCTCGCGACATGCAGAGGTGCAACGGCGGAACGGCCGCCATGGATACGAACCGCGGACTTGGTCAAATGGTTGACGCGGCGCCTTGGCCGCACGGAGACTCGGGAACCGCCGTTGACGGAGCTCGCGTTCAACCCGCTCGATCCCACCCAGCGGGAGGATCCGTTCCCGCTGCTCCAGCTCGCCCGGCGGGGGCAGCCCGTCTTCTACACGCGGGAGTTCGACCTCTGGGTCGTGACGCGGTACGACGACGTGCTCGCGGTGTTGAAGGATCACCGCTCGTTCTCGTCGGGCGGCGCGCTCAAGTCGTCGCCGGAGCCGTACCCGCTCGAGGTGCAGGAGGTGCTGGCGGCGGGCTGGGCCGAGATGCCGTACATCATCGAGATCGACCCGCCGCTGCACGACCGGATCCGGGGGCTCGTCACGCGCGCCTTCACGCCGCGGCGCATCGCGGCGCTCGAGCCGCGGATCGAGGAGACCGCGCGCGAGCTCGTCGACGGGTTCGCCGCCGACGGCCGGGCCGACGTGATCGAGCGGTTCGCGTGGCCGCTGCCGCTCCGCGTCCTCGGCGAGCTCCTCGGGCTGCCTCGGGAGGACCTGCCCCGCCTGCACGAGTGGGGCAACGACTGGCTGCTGCTCCAGCAGCCCGGCCCCGTCGAGCGGCGGGTGGAGCACGCGCGCGGCCTCGTGGAGATGCAGCGCTACTTCGTGCGCGCGCTGGAGGAGCGGGAGCGCGACCCCACCGACGACCTCATGGGAGCGCTGATGGCGGCCCGTCTCGACGCGGACGAGCCGCTCACCGTTCCAGAGGTGGCAGGGCTGCCGCTCGACCTGATGGTCGCGGGGCACGTCACCGTCACGCGCGCGATCGGCAGCGCGCTCTCATTCGTCTTCCGACATCCCCCGCTCGCCGACCACCTGCTCGATCCCGAGCTCGCCCCGGCGGCGATCGAGGAGGTGCTGCGGCTCGAGTCGCCGGCGCAGGGGCTGTTCCGGCGAACCACCCGGGCGGTCGAGGTCGCCGGCGTGACGCTGCCGGCGGGCGCGCGCGTGATGGTGCACTTCGGATCGGCGAACCGGGACGAGTGCGTCTTCGCCGAGGGCGACCGGCTCGACCCGGCGCGCGAGGAGCTCGGCCGGCACGTCGCGTTCGGGAAGGGGATCCACTTCTGCATCGGAGCGCCGCTCGCGCGGCTCGAGCTGCGCATCGCGCTGCCGCTGCTGCTGCGGCGGCTGCCGGGCCTGCGGCCTGCCGCCGGCGCCGAGCCGGAGCGCGAGCAGGTGTTCTTCGCGCGGGGGTTCCGGCGGCTCGAGGTCGAATGGGATCCGTCGAGCTAGAGCCGCGCGACGACGCGCGCCCACGCGTCGCTCCGCGGGTCGATCGGCTCGAAGTGCCCGACGCCCGGGAGCTCGAGCAGCTCGCAGCCCGCCGCCGCCGCGAACGCCCGGCTGTAGTCCACCGGCACGCGGTCGTCGTCGGTCCCGTGGACGAGCAGCGCCGGCACGGGCAGGGGCAGTCGGCGCATGGGGTCGGCGTCGGCCGGCGGCTGCCGGCCGGCGAACTCGACGGCCGCGTTCGCGCCGATCCCCTCGCGCGCGGCACGCGCGAGGTCGGTGACGCCCGCGAGGGAGACGGCCCGCTCGACCGCGCCCGTCCCCGCCGCCCACAGCGCCAGGTGGCCGCCCGCGGAGTGGCCGATCGCCGTCCCGCTTCCCGTCAGCCCGAGGGCCGCCTCGACATCCGTGAGCGTGTCGGCGACGCCCGTCCGCCGGTACTCGACGTTCCACGTCGTCCAGCCGCGCAGCGCGAGGTCGACGGCGAGCGCGCGCGTGTTCGCGCGGGTGAAGGCGTGGCGCCAGAAGCCGCCGTGGAGCAGGATCGCCGTCCGCCCACCGCCGCGGCGGACGTCAGCCACCTGGTCGGGGTCGTCGCCGTAGGGGAGCGTCGCCCACCCGGGGTCGTGAGCCTCCGCCCACTCGGCCAGCTCGGCGAGGAAGGCGTCGAGATCCACGCGCCGATCCTATGAACGGCGAGGTCGTGGTCGTCACCGGAGGCGCGCGCGGGATCGGGCTCGCCTACGTCGAGGCGCTGCGGCGCGACGGCTACGCCGTGGTCGTGGCCGACCTCGACGAGAGCGACGCCGGGGATCTGTTCGTCCGCGTCGACGTGGCCGACCGCGGGTCGACGGAGGCGCTCGCGGCGGCGGTCGTCGACCGCTTCGGGCGCATCGACGCCCTCGTCAACAACGCCGGCTACTTCACGCAGATCGTCAAGAAGCCGTTCGAGGAGCTCACCGTCGAGGAGTGGGACCGCGCCTTCGCCGTCAACGTCCGCGGCACATGGCTGTGCGCGCGCGCGGTCGCCCCGACGATGAAGGCGCAGCGCGGGGGGAAGATCGTCAACACTTCGTCGATGACCGTCCCGAGCGGGATCCCGGGGTTCCTGCACTACGTCGCGTCGAAGGCGGCGATCGTCGGGCTCACGCGGGCGCTCGCGCGCGAGCTCGGCGAGTGGAACGTCTGCGTGAACACGATCAGCCCCGACTACGTCCCGCACGACGCCGCCTACGCGGCGCGGCAGCCGGAGATGGCGGGGATCCTCGCGCAGCAGCGGGCGTTCAAGCGGGACGCCGTGCCCGAGGATCTCGTCGGCACGCTGCTCTACCTCGTCGGCCACGGCTCGGACTTCGTCACCGGGCAGGACTTCTGGGTCAACGGCGGGCGGCTGTTCCACTAGGCGGCCGGTCAGGCGTAGCGCCTGACCGGCTCGGGCAGCTGGTCGCCGGACACCCGCAGGCCGAGCGCGACGAGCGCGCGTCCGATCGTGCGGCGCGCCCGGCGCTCGCCCGGTCGGGGCGGACCCATCGACCGCCGCAGGGCCTCGCGACGGTCGGTGGCGGCGAGCCGGACGGTGTGGATGTCGTGAAGCTCCAAGGCGACTCCTCTCGAACGAGAGTATCTTGAGGTCGAGAGATTATCTGACGAATACCTTGACGTCAAGAAAGGAGACATGGAGAATCACGACATCGTGGAATCCGAGAACGAACGCGACCACGTCGACCGCTTCCTGGAGGAGCACGCGGACGCGCTCGTCGGGATCGACATGCGCGTCGAGGGGATCGTCGACCGGATCGGCGGCATCGAGCGGCGCCTGAAGCACGCGCTGACCGAGACGCTCGAGGAGTTCGGCCTCTCCGTCGGCGAGTGGAAGGTGCTGACCTCGCTGCGCTGGGACCCCGCGCATCGGCGTTCCCCCGGCGACCTCGCCAAGGCCCACGAGCTCTCGAGCGGAGCCATGACGAACCGGCTCGACCGGCTCGAGGGAGCCGGGCTCGTCCGCCGGCTGCCGGACCCGGACGACCGGCGCGGCGTCCAGGTCGAGCTCACGGAGGAGGGCCTGCGCACGTGGCAGCAGTCCGTCGTGGCGCAGGCCGAGAAGGAGGCGATCGTCGCGGCCGCGCTCACGCCGGACGAGATGGATCAGCTCAACACGCTGCTCCGGCGCGTGATGATCGAGCTCGAGCGCCGCGAGACGAAGCCTGCGCACCACTGACGCGGTCTCGCCGCCGCGCCGATCTCGGCACGCATCCGGCACAGAGTTGCCACGAACCAGGGTCTGTCCCTGACCTTCGCCCGGAAGGGACGTGGCGACCGTGCGAAGAGCGTGACAATCGCTCCACAGGTGATGCACGCACGCGCCTCCTTGCGACGATCCAGGGCGGATGCCCGCCGAGGCGACCCGGGCGAAGGGCGCCGACGCGGGACCGTCACCGTGCGCCCGCAGCGGCTCTCTCTGGCGCGACAGGCCGGGTCGAAGCGTCCCGGCCGCGAACTGCGCTAGTCGCGCAGGAGCCGGCGGAGGACGTACGGGAGGATCCCGCCGTGCCGCAGGTACTC
>DATHTC010000460.1:0-1964 GCA_035463735.1 Gaiellaceae bacterium
GAGGATGCTCGTGCGCCGCTTGTACTCGCGGTAATCCGGGTCGTCGCCGTACTTCGCGTCGGCGCTCCGCTCGAGCAGCGGGATCCCGCTCACGAAGAGCAGCAGCAGCGTGATGAAGACCGGCCCTGCGACGACGGCGAACGCCCAGCCGTCGAGCGCCGGGACGGCGTACACGAACAGCCCCCACCAGACGAGGATCTCGCCGAAGTAGTTCGGGTGCCGGGAGTAGCGCCACAGGCCGCTCGTGACGAAGCGGTCGGGGTGCTTCTCCTTGAACGCCGACTTCTGGGCGTCGGCCGCGGTCTCGATCGCGAGCCCGACCAGCCAGACCGCCGCACCCGCGAGCGCCCAGAGCCCGAAGCCCGGCGGGTCGTCCAGGCCGAGGAGGTAGGAGACCGGCAGCATGATCACCGCGACCGAGACCGCCTGCAGCAGCCAGAAGCGCGCGAAGCGGAGCGGCCTGTCCCGCATCTCGTCGAACCGGTGGTCGACCTTGATCCGCAGGATGCGGCGGAACAGGTAGAGGCCGAGCCGCGCGGCCCAGAGGAGGACGAGGAGCGAGGCGACGAGCTGCACGGCCTCGCCCGCGCCGACAAAGGGGAGCGCAAGCGCGAGCACCGCGAACGAGAGGCTGTACGAGAGGTCGGTGACGACGTCCGTCTTGCGCGCCGCCGCGATCGCGAAGAACGCAGCGTTCACGACCAGCGCGACGGCGAAGGAGAGCAGGATCGCCATCGCGCGAGGATCGCACAGTCCGCGGTCCGCGCGACCCGGCTAGCGCGCGCGGAGGCGCGTCTCGTGCCGGACGGCGTAGAGCAGCGCGCCGGCGGCGAGGACGCCGAGGCCCGCGACGACCGTCCTCGGCGGAAGCGCGAGCGCGATCGCGAGGCAGCCGACGAAGCCGAC
This sequence comes from Gaiellaceae bacterium, assembly GCA_035463735.1. Lineage (GTDB taxonomy): Bacteria > Actinomycetota > Thermoleophilia > Gaiellales > Gaiellaceae > DATHTC01. The sequence continues at coordinate 907 of DATHTC010000460.1, forward strand.
GACGGGGACGAGGCGCGGCCAGGTGCGCCGGCCCGGCGGGAGCGTGAACGCCGCGGCGTTGGCGATCGCGTAGTAGGCGAGGACGGTCACGGAACTGAAGCCGATCGCCGAGCGCAGGTCGGCGACCGCGACGATCGCGACGACGGTCGCGCCCACGGCGAGCTCGGCGAGGTGCGGGACCTTCCGCGTGGGGTGGACGGCCGCCAGTGCCCGAGGCAGATCTCCCCGCGACGCCATCGCGAACACGGTGCGGCTGACGCCGGCGAGCAGCGAGAGGAGGACCCCGAGCGCCGCCAGGGCGGCGCCGGCGCGCACGACCGGCGCCAGCTCCTCGGCGCTCGTCTCCTGCACGGCGCGTGCGAGCGGAGCCGACGCCTCGGCGAGCCGCTCCGGCCCGAGCACGAGCAGGACGCTCACGGCAACCGCGGCGTAGACCGCGAGCGTGATCCCGAGCCCGAGCACGATCGCGCGGGGAATCGTCCGAGCCGGCTCGCGCACCTCCTCGCCGAGGGTGGCGATGCGCGCGTACCCGGCGAAGGCGAAGAAGAGGAACCCGGCGGACGCGAGCACCCCGCGCAGGCCCTCGTCGGGCCAGAGCGGGCGGAGGCGGTCGGCATCGGGGTCGCCACCCAGCAGCGAGGCGGCCACCACGAACGCCAGCGTGACGAGCACGCACGCCACGATCGCCCGCGTCACGCCCGCCGTCTTCGTCACCCCGAGGAGGTTGACGGCGGTGAGCGCAACGACCGCGGCGATCCCGAGCGGCCGTGCGAGCGACGGCGCCGCGTAGAGGCCGAACGTGAGCGCCATCGCCGTCAGGCTCGCCACCTTCCCGACGACGAACCCGAATCCGGCCAGGTAGCCGAAGAACGGGCCCAGCTGCTCGCGCCCGTAGACGTACGTCCCGCCCGACTCGGGGTAGACGGCCGCGAGCTGCGCGGACGAGACGGCGTTGCAGAACGCGACGATGCCCGCCAGCCCGAGGCCGAGCAGCAGGCCCGCTCCCGCGGCCTCCGCGGCCGGGGCGAACGCCGCGAACACGCCGGCGCCGATCATCG
>DATHTC010000461.1:0-2475 GCA_035463735.1 Gaiellaceae bacterium
AGCGGATTCTGTCGGGCAAGGGCCCGTTCACCGTGTTCGCCCCGACGGACGCCGCGTTCGCGAAGGTCCCGAAGGCGACGCTCGCCCAGCTCGAGCGCGACCCGAAGCTGCTCCGCCGGGTCCTCGCCTACCACGTCCGCAACGGTGACCTCGACGCCGCCGCGGTCGCGGAGCGCAAGGGCCTGTGGACGGCCGCGCGGCGCGTCCTCGACGTCCGCACGGACGGGCAGGGCGTGCGGCTCGACGACGCCCGCGTCGTCACCGCGAACATCGCCGCGGCGAACGGCGTGATCCACGTCATCGACCGCGTGCTCGTCCCGCGGGTCTGACCCGACGGGCGCCCGGCGCGGATTGACGCGCCGGGCGCCCGCCACCTCATGTGCGGCGGGCCGGGGCCTGCCCCGCGCGGTCGCCGTCCGCCCCTAGACTGGGCGTGATGGCCCCTCCAGGCGACCTGCGCGAGTGGATCGCGCTGCTCGAGCGCGAGGGAGAGCTCGTGCGCGTCCGGGCCGAGGTCGACGCCGACCTCGAGATCACCGAGATCGTCGACCGCACCGTGAAGGCCGGCGGCCCGGCGCTCCTGTTCGAGCGGCCGAAGGGCTCCGAGCACGCGCTCCTGATCAACCAGTTCGGCACCGAGCGGCGCACCGCGCTCGGCTTCGGCGTCGAGCGGCTGGACGAGCTGGGCGAGCGCGTCGCCGACGTCCTCGAGCTGCAGCCGCCGCTGGGGCTGATGGACAAGGTGCGCGGGCTCCAGAAGCTGCGCTCGATCGCCGGCTCGGGACCGCGCTCCGTCCGCAGCGGCCCCTGCCAGGAGGTCGTGCTCACCGGCGACGACGTCGACCTCGGCCGGCTGCCGGTGATGCGCTGCTGGCCGGGCGACCCGGCGCCGTTCATCACGCTCCCCGCGGTGATCACGCGCGACCCGCGCACCGGCACGCGGAACCTCGGCATGTACCGGATGCAGGTGATCGACCGGAACACGACCTTCATGCACTGGCAGATCCACAAGGACGGGCGCGCCGACTGGCTCGCCACCGACGGGCGCATCCCGGTGGCGGTCGCGCTCGGGCTCGACCCCGTCACCGCCTACTCCGCCAGCGCGCCCCTGCCGAAGCACGTCGGGGAGCTGATGCTGGCCGGATTCTTCCGCGGCCGGCCCGTGGAGATGGTGCCGTGCAGGACGAACGACCTCGAGGTGCCCGCCCACGCGGAGATCGTGCTCGAGGGCTACATCGAGAAGGACGAGCTCGGCCTCGAGGGCCCCTTCGGCGACCACACGGGCTACTACACGCCTGCGGAGCCGTTCCCGGTCTTCCACGTCACCGCGATGACGATGCGCCGCGACGCGATCTACCCCTCGATCGTGGTCGGGAAGCCGCCGCAGGAGGACGCGTGGCTCGGGAAGGCCACCGAGCGCATCTTCCTCCCGGCCGTGCGGATGACCGTGCCCGAGATCGTGGACTACGACCTCCCCGTCGCGGGCGCCTTCCACAACTGCGTGATCGTCTCGATCCGCAAAGCGTTTCCAGGCCACGCGCGCAAGGTCATGCACGCGATCTGGGGGCTCGGGATGCTCTCCCTCTCGAAGGCCGTGGTCGTCGTTGACGCGCACGTGGACGTGCACGACTACGAGCAGGTGTTCTTCTACGTCGGCGCGAACGTCGACCCGAAGCGCGATGTCGTGCTCACGGAGGGGCCGCTCGACCACCTCGACCACGCCCCCGAGCGGCAGTTCGTCGGCGGGAAGCTCGGGATCGACGCGACCGCCAAGCTCCCGGAGGAGGGCGCGCGTCCCTGGCCGGACGAGATCGAGATGGACGCGGCGGTGAAAGAGCTGGTCGACCGGCGCTGGGAGGAGTACGGCATCGGCGAGGAGCCGTCGGGAAACGGCGCCCGCGGCCGCGCCGGCTTGCGTCGCTTGTTACAGCGTTGACGCATCCGCCGGATGTGGAAGGATCCCGCCCGGTGGAGCCGCACGGTCCCGAGCAGACGCCCCACACCCCGCCGCCGAGCCTCTGGCCCGTCGGGTTCGCGGTCGGGGTCGCGGTTCTCCTCACTGGGCTCGTCGTCGGCTGGCCGATCGTCCTCCTCGGGGCGATCCTCGCCGTCGCCTTCGGCTTCCTCTGGATTCGCGACCTCGGCGCCGGGGCGCGCGAGGCCCCCGAGCCGGCGTTGGTGGAGGGCGCCACCGCGGACACGGGTGAGGCGGCGCTGCCGATGCTGGACGAGGAGGAGATCGAGCGCTTCCCGCGCTCGAAGTTCCTCGAGGCCTCCACGATCGGCGTCGGCGCCCTCATCGGCGGCCTCGTCACCGTCCCCGTGCTCGGCTTCGCCGTGCTTCCGGCGTTCACGGGCGGCGGCGAGTACAACGTCGACATCGGCCCTCTCGACGAGTACCCGGAGGGCGAGTGGCGCATCGTCACCTTCCTCCAGGCCCCCGAGGACGGGGAGGTCTCCCGCCGGACGGGCTTC
>DATHTC010000462.1:0-3820 GCA_035463735.1 Gaiellaceae bacterium
CCCCTCGCGCGTCCGCGCGAGCAGCGACAGCCGGGCGCCCTCGGCCGCGAGCCGGAGCGCGATCGCGCGCCCGATCCCGCGCGAGGCGCCCGAGACGCCGACGTGCCGCCCTGCGAACCGCGTCGTTGACCCGGCTTCCACGGGTGTCTACTCTGACGGAGCCCGGCGCGCCCTGCGCCGGCCCGTCGACCGAGAGGAGGGCCGGATTCATGAGTGCACCAGCCGCCTTCCGAGCCGCGAGGCTCTCGGTCGCGCTCGCCTGAGCCGGCGCGACGGCGCGAGCCTCGTCTCCGTTCCACCGACCGAGACACCGGAGGTATCCGCGTGACGCTGGCATCGCTGGGCTGGGGCCCGTTCTTCGAGGACGCGTTCCGCCCGTACAGAGAAGAAGGACTCATCCCCGCGCGCGTGGCCGTACAGCACCGCGGCGGCTACGTGCTCCTGACCGAGGACGGCGAGCTGGAGGCCGAGGCGGCGAGACGGCTCGTGCGCTCGGGGGAGCTCGCGGCCGTGGGGGACTGGGTGGCGGTGCGCCGCCTCTCCGAGGAGCAGGCGATCGTCGAGGCGGTGCTGCCGCGCCGGACCGTCTTCTCCCGCAAGGAGACGATGGACCGGGTCGGCGAGCAGGTCGTGGCCGCGAACGTCGACACGGTGTTCCTCGTCTCGGCACTCGGGCACGACCTCAACCTGCGGCGGCTCGAGCGCTACCTCACCGCGGGATGGGACAGCGGCGCCGAGCCGGTGGTCGTGCTCACGAAGTCGGACCTCCACCCGGGCGAGGTGGACGAGGCGGTCGCGGCGGTGGAGGGCATCGCCTTCGGCGTCCCCGTGCATGCCGCGTCCAACGTCACGAAGGAGGGGCTGGACGCGCTCGACCCGTACCTCGGGCCGGGCCGCACCGTCGCGCTCCTCGGCTCGTCGGGAGTCGGCAAGTCGACGCTCGTGAACAGCCTCCTCGGCGAGGAGCGGATGGCGACCGCGGCCGTCCGCGAGGACGACGAGCGCGGCCGGCACACCACGTCCCACCGCGAGCTCGTGCAGCTGCCGGGCGGGGCGCTCCTGCTCGACACGCCCGGGATGCGCGAGCTGCAGCTGTGGGTCGACGAGGAGGCGCTCGACACGGCGTTCGCGGACGTGTCCGAGCTGGCGGCGCAGTGCCGCTTCTCCGACTGCACCCACGACCACGAGCCCGGCTGCGCCGTGGCGGCCGCGCTGGAGGACGGCCGTCTCGACCCGCAGCGGTGGGCAAGCTACAGGAAGCTCCAGGCGGAGATCCGCGCACTCGAGATCCGCCAGGACAAGGCGCTGCGGTCGGAGCAGCGCAAGCACTGGCGCCGCTTCGCGCGCAGTCGGCGGAAGGTGCAGTACTGAGCGCGCCGCCGGGGTGAGAATGGGCGCGTGAGCCGCGAGCACCTGGTCGGGCTGCTGCTCGGGACCGAGGAGGACTGGCCACGCGCGTTCGAGGCGCTCGTCGAGCTCCTCGGTGACTTCGAGCACGGCGGCGAGCAGCACCGGCTGACGACCGAGCGCGTCACGATCGAGCCGTTCGACCTGCGGATGGTGCCGCGCCACGCGCTCGTCATCGACCGCCTGGCGTACTGGTACTACGTGCCCCGGGAGTGGCTGAAGAAGGTGGCGCTGATGGACGGCGTCTACCTGCTCAACAACCCGTTCACGTTCCAGTCGATGGAGAAGCACTCGGCCTACTGCGCGATGATGCGGCTCGGGCTGAAGGTGCCGGAGACGTGGCTGCTGCCGCACAAGCAGCCGCCCGACAACCCGCGCTTCCCGTACACCGCGGCCCGGTACAACCTCCCGTTCGACCTCGAGGAGGTGGCGGGGCGGATCGGCTACCCGCTGTACATGAAGCCGTTCGACGGCGGCCAGTGGATCGGCGTGACGCGGATCTCCTCGCCGGAGGAGCTGCACCGCCGTTACGACGAGTCGGGGCGGCGGCTCATGCACCTCCAGGCGGCGGTCGACGCCTTCGACGTGTTCGCGCGCAGCCTCTCGATCGGCGCCGAGACGATGACGATGCGGTTCGAGCCGGACCGGCCGATGCACGACCGGTACCAGGTCGACCACGGGTTCCTGTCGGCGGAGAACGGCGAGGAGGTGGTGACGATCTCGCGGCTCGTGAACGCGTTCTTCGGGTGGGAGTTCAACTCGTGCGAGACGATCGTGAAGGGCGGCGAGGTGTTCCCGATCGACTACGCGAACGCGTCGCCGGACGTGTCCTTGATCTCGCTCCACTACTACTTCCCGTGGGCGCTCGAGGCGCTCGTGAAGTGGTGCGCGTTCTGCGTCGCGACGGGGCGGCGCATGCACGTCGCGCTCGACCTCGACCGCTACTGGGAGGTCGGCGACCGCGACGACCTCTCGTACGAGGAGAAGCTCGCCGCCTACCGGCGCCTCGCGGACGAGCGGCTCGACGTCGACGCGTACCGGGAGTTCTGCGGCGCGGCGCTTGCGGGGTTCGACGAGCGGGCCGCGGAGTGGTTCGCCGGCCCGGAGCTCGACCGCGTGCTCGTCGATACCGTCACCTCGACCTTCCCGGCGCACGAGCACGAGCAGATGGTGGCGCACTACCGCGGCCTGCTCGAGGCCTCTGCGCGCGACCGCGCGTCCGCGTGAGCCGCGGGGGCGGCCGCCGGCGGCGGCTGCTCCCGGCACTCGCGGTCGCCGTGGCGCTCGGCGGCGGCTGCGGCGGGGGGCAGGCGGAGCAGCCGGCGGACCGCGGCCTCGTGACCCGCGTCGCCGACGGGGACACGCTCGACGTCCGCGTCGCCGGCGGCCGCGAGGAGCGAGTCCGCGTGCTCGGCATCGACACGCCGGAGCTCGGTGACTGCGGCGCGGACGAGGCCGCAGCGGCGGCGCGGTCGCTCGCCCTCGGCCGCCGGGTGTCGCTCACGGGGGACGCGACGCAGGCGGGGCGCGACCGCTTCGGCCGCTTGCTCGCGTACGTCGGGCTGCCGGGTGGTCGCGACCTCGGGCTCGAGCTGCTCCGCCGCGGCCTCGCCCGTGTGTACGTCTACGGACGGCGCCCGTTCGAACGTCTGGGCGCGTACCGGCGCGCCGAGGCGGCAGCGCGCAGGCGGACGGCGGTCTGCTGACGGCGAGCCGGTGGCTGCGAGCCGTGTCCCGCGGCCGCTCAGCTGCTGCAGATCGCGTACGCGATCACGGACACGCTGCCGCTGCCGCCGGCGCCCGTCGTGTCCTGCGTCCGCACCGCCGTCGCCGACCACTGCGCGCCCGCGCCGGCGCCCTGCGGGAGGCTCTGCTTGAGCGCGGCGTCGGAGCCGGTCACGGTCGCGCCGCCGCCGAGCAGCAGCTGCCCTGCCGGGCACTGCGCGGTCGAGGGGCCGATCTCCTCGCCGTTCGCCCCGCTCGCGTCGGTGACCGTGTCGCCCGTGATCCGGACCGTGTTCGCGATCCCGGCAGGACCCGTTGGACCCGTCGGGCCCGTGGCTCCGGTCGCGCCGGCCGGGCCGACCGGACCCTGGATGCCCTGCGGGCCGGTCGAGCCCGTCGGCCCAGCCGGCCCCTGTGCCCCCTCCGGGCCAGTCGGCCCCGTAGGCCCGCCGGGTCCCTGCGGGCCGGTGGGGCCGGTCGGGCCCTGCAGGCCTTGCGGCCCCGTCGGCCCTGCTGGTCCCTCGGCGCCGGTCGGGCCCTGCGCGCCGGTGGCGCCCGCTAGGCCCATTGCCCCCTGCGCGCCCGTCGCGCCCTGCGCGCCCGTGGCGCCCTCGGCGCCCGTGGGCCCGATCGGGCCGGCGGGGCCGATGGGGCCCTGCAGCCCCGTCGGCCCCTGAGGGCCGGTCGC